>CAZNXI010000012.1:0-34852 GCA_964577005.1 uncultured Rheinheimera sp. | reverse complement strand
GCTGATGTAGTGGTTTATGATTATCTGGTATCACCACAAATTATGGAGCTAGTACGCCGCGATGCGGAACGCATTTGCGTCGGTAAAAAAGCCGGCGCACATTCCATGCCGCAGCAAGATACCAATGCGCTCTTGGTGCAATTGGCTAAGGAAGGGAAAAAAGTATGTCGTTTAAAAGGCGGCGACCCTTTTATCTTTGGTCGTGGCGGCGAAGAAATTGAAGCGCTGTTACCAGAACATATTCCGTTTCAGGTGGTGCCTGGTATTACCGCAGCCGCCGGCTGTGCTGCCTATGCCGGTATTCCGTTAACGCATCGCGATCATGCACAAAGTGTGCAGTTTGTAACGGGGCATTGTCGAAAAGCTGGTGATGAACCAGACTGGCATAGTATGAGCCGGCCCAATCAAACACTGGTGATCTATATGGGGATTATGAAAGCGGCAGATATTCAGCAGCAGCTGTTAGCAGCAGGGCGTGCAGCCGACACACCGTTAGCCATTATTGAAAACGGTACCCGTCGCGAGCAACGCGTGGTTACCGGCACCTTAGCCGAACTTGCCTTACTGGTAGCGCAACAGCAAGTGGTATCGCCAGCGTTATTAGTGATTGGTGAGGTGGTGAGTTTACAATCACAACTGCATTGGTTTGGACAGCGCCCCAAAGCGGCGGTATTTGCCCAGCCATTAACCAATCTGGCCTAAGTGCCTGTATTGTTAGCTGTACTGTGACCTGAACTGTGAATAGTTTCGCCGCTAAGCGAGCCAAATATAATTAGGTAAGAACAATGAGCCAAGCGCCTACAAATAGCCATATTAAATGGCAAGAATATCAAATTGATGCGGCTAAACGTGCCGCAATAAAAGGTCATCAGAGTACAGTGTTATGGTTTACCGGCTTAAGTGGCTCGGGTAAGTCCACGGTGGCTAATGCTTTAGAACAAGCCTTAGTGGCGAAAGGTATCCATACCTATTTGCTCGATGGTGATAACGTGCGCCACGGTTTATGTGCCGACTTAGGCTTTAGCGAAGCCGATCGTACCGAAAACTTACGGCGGGTGGGTGCAGTCGCAGGGCTGATGGTCGATGCTGGGCTTTTAGTGTTAAGCGCCTTTATCTCGCCATATCGCAGCCAGCGTGAACTGGTGAGAAGCTTAGTGCCGCAAGGTAAATTTTTAGAAATTCATATCGCGACACCTTTAGAGGTCTGTGAGCAGCGTGATGTAAAAGGTTTATACAAAAAGGCGCGCGCCGGCGAAATTCGCCAGTTTACCGGCATTTCCGATCCTTACGAAGCACCCTTGGCACCGGATCTAGTACTTAATACCGCCGAAAGCACGCTGGAGCAAAGCGTTGAGCAGTTGCTAGCGTTATTGGTTCATAAAGGGGTTATTGCATAGTGCAACTTTCTACCTGAGTTAGCGTTCTTGCTGGTTCAAAAGAACCTACTATAGAAAAAGTTAGAAGTGATATCAAACGAGGTGGCAAGCGCGCAGTACACTTTGTCCAGAACCGTGTTTTTCATGGATGAAAAACAGGAGCCCCCAAGGATGGGTTTACGGCGTGTTCTGGCAAAGTTGTACGGAGTGCTTGGCCGCCGGATGCTCAAAACTAAATGCTATTACAATGTAGCATAGAGATCAGTGCCAAATCCTTATCTGTCATGGTTGAGCTTCCGGTTTTATCTTTAACCAGTTAGAATTTTTTGTATGCGAAATAATTTTTATTGGAAAATACCATGCAATTTTTAAACAGTATTATTGAAATTGCCGAACAAGCAGGCCAAGCTATTTTTGAGGTTTATCAGCAAGACAGCAGTAATTTTAATATTACTGACAAAGCGGATGCCTCGCCACTGACTGCGGCAGATTTAGCCGCTCATCAACTGATTGTGAAAGCCTTAACTGCACTAACCCCAGATACGCCCATTTTATCGGAAGAAGCAGCCGATATTAGCTGGGCAATTAGACAACAATGGCAACGCTATTGGTTAGTCGATCCCTTAGATGGCACCAAAGAGTTTATAAAGCGTAATGGCGAGTTTACCGTCAATATTGCCTTAATTGAGCACGGCGAGCCGATCCTTGGCGTAGTGCATGCCCCAGTGCTGGGTAAAACGTACTTTGCAGAAAAAGGGCAGGGCGCCTTTTTAAAAACTGCCGCAGAGATAAAGCCGATTCAGGTAAGTCCTACGCCAGAGGTGGTAAGAGTGGTTGGCAGTCGTAGTCATCCAAGCCCAGATCTCGCTGACTATCTTACGCGCTTTCCGCAACACGAAATGGTACCGGTGGGCAGTTCCCTCAAATTTTGTTTGGTTGCTGAAGGGGCTGCCGATATTTATCCACGTTTTGGCCCTACTATGCAATGGGATACCGGCGCGGGCCATATCGTAGCGACAGAAGCGGGTGCTAGCGTACGTTTTGAAGGGCTGGCACAAGCTGTTTATCAACGGGAAAGCTTATTAAACCCATACTTTGTGGTTTCGGCTATTGAAACCTAAGCCCATCTCTCTGAATTGCCAATGATTGTGGGACTAAACGCAAAAGTTAGTTACACTAACAAACTGTAGCGTGTGTTGTTGTGTTTTGGGTATGCCTATCCGCAGCGTAAAAACACTGAGTAAACCTCAACACAGCCTCATAACCACAGGTGACTTATGCGTTTAGATAAATTTATATGTGATTGCACCGGCCTAACTCGTTCGCAAGCCGGTAAAAGTGTGCGACAGGGTTTAGTGACCATTAATGGTGACTTAGTTAAACAAGCTGCGCGGCAGGTTTCGGATAGCGATACTGTAGTGCTGGATGGCACTGAGCTGCAGCTGATTGGCTTACGCTATTTTATGTTACATAAACCTGCAGGCTTTTTATGTGCCAACGACGATCCTGATCACCAAACGGTATTCACCTTACTGGATGAGCCTTTAGTCGAGCGCTTACATACGGTAGGCCGACTGGATTTAGATACCACCGGTTTATTGTTAATCACTGATGATGGTCAATGGTCACATCGCTTAACCTCACCCAAACACCATGTGCCAAAAACCTATCGGGTTTGGACAGCAGATCCCATTCCAGCTGAAGCTATCAGTCAGTTTGCCGAGGGCATTATGCTGCGCGGCGAAAAAGATCTGACTAAACCGGCAGAGCTAGAAATTGTGGCCGAACATGAAGCCTTATTAACCATTCACGAAGGGCGTTATCATCAAGTAAAACGCATGTTTGCTGCTATAGGAAACAAAGTTGAGCAATTACACCGTGAGCGAATTGGTGGCTTACAACTCCCAGCAGATTTAGCGCTGGGAGAGTATCGAGCGCTAAATGCTGCAGAGCTGCAATTATTAACAAATTAACTTTTTTACCAGTACCAACCGAGAGATAGCCCCATCTCGGTTGAGTTGCTATCTTTAGCTAAACTCAACCGAACATCAGTATTTGTACTCAACGCGTATCGGGTCGTGACTTTAACAAGGTGAGTATTTTCGCCAGATTTAAAGTGTCGAACTTCCGCATCCAAATTTGCAGCTAAGTTGTCGTTTATATACCAAGTTGATAGTAGACGTGAAGTGATAAAAGCATTATTGACGTTCGCATTACGCCCAGAGTAGCCAGCCCCAATAAAGCCACTGATGTTAAAATGTGGCGAGCTTTGAAATGCATAGCCTATCCCAGAGCTTACTTTCACTGCGTTACAGGAGGAGCAGCCAAGTTGTGTTTGTGTTGAGCCAATATCGATATACCAAGAATGATTCTGGTCCCCAGGTAGCCCCGTTAAGTTTGCTCTAACGTTTTCAATTTTTAACAGCGACAGATCTTTTATAAATACCTTATTGGTTGTAAAACCAAGATTGACTTCACCCATACTCAAGGCAGAGTAGCTTACATGGCCTTCCTGCGCATCCAGAGCATCATAATAGGCGGGTCGAATTTGTAACTTAGCAAAGTTTTCTGCATTACTGGCATGCACAAGCTGAATGGCAGTAAGGCTGGGTTTCCGACCTAAATGCGGGCGTTGAGCTGATATAAAGTCCGTGTTAACCCTGCCTGGAGGTAATTGATAGCGCAATAGGAGTGCCTTTTTATAATAGGTGTTATTGAGATCTGCGTCTCCTCTTTCCGCTTTACGAAGAAACTGAAAGTAGTCAATTAAGGTATCGACAATTTGTTGTTGCTGTTCAACGTTAAAATCGGCTAATTGCGCAATACTAAGCTGCTCAGGCTCATGCACCATAGCGCTTAGTTGTAACTTCTGCTCATTACTCAATATAGCAAAACGATGGTAAAGTCTGCTTTGTCTTGAAGGATGGTATTTTATTTGTTTAATAAGTGGTTTTTGGTTAATGCTGGCTTTCGCCAGATTCTGCATAATGGCTTGAGGTGTTGCCCATAACCGCGAGGGATCGGTAATCTTATTTTGCAAGATGAGTTCCAGTAACTGTCCCATATGAAAAGCGCAGTTACGATTAAAGAAAAAATACTGATAATCGATTTCTAGCAGTTCCCAAATATGTCCAAGCACTAGCCTAAGTGACGCCGTATCAAGATCCAGCTCATATTCCCAAAGGTCACGCAGCTCTGACTCACCGTAATTATTCGCATGCAGAAAATACTGCTGCTGGGTAAAAGCTGAGTCATAACCGCCAATAATGCCTTTAATAATATAAGCGGCCATATTTTCATTAAGCGGCACATCCGCACCAAAGTTGATTGCGGTATTTTGTAAGTCTGCAATATCACTGCGCGCACTGTTTAGTTTGATTAACAAATGTCCATAATAAGAGGCGGGATTGCCAAGGAAGCCACTTGCAAACACCATGCTGATTGATTCAATCTGTTGATCTTGGCTAAAAGCCTGAAAAGCAGGGCAAGACATTTCTGTGATGCCTAGCGTGGTAAAATCAAGTTGTGTTTTTAGCCAAGCGTAACGACCGGCAAATCGACATTGCGGATGATTATCTGGGGTCATTTCCTGTTGTGGTTCGGCAAAGGCTTTGAGCGTAGCGATAAGCTCTGCCTTAGGGTTAATCTGTCCCTGTACGTCTAAGAAAAACTGGCTAGATGTGACATAGCTGCGACCATTTTCATAAACGAGGAGTTTTTGCCATGTTGGGGTGTTTGCTAACCTTGAGATAGACTCTTGGTTTTCGAATGGATTGGCAGAAGCTACTTTACCGAATAGGCAAAGGCTGATTGCAAGTAAGAAACGTATCATTGAAGTATTCAGAATAGGATAGAAAGCATAGGCCTTCTATCCTTGTAGGCCTTATTAAGCTTCGTTAACGGCGTTAACAACGGCTGAGAAGAATAATTGAGACTTTTCGACTTTGCTGGCGGCATTATATTCGTCAGCAGCAACGTGTTGTGCAACTTGCGCGCGAAGTGTGTTAACAACATCTTGCTGTGTAGTTTCTTCGACTTCCAGAATATTCATCAACGCGGCTAAGTGTTCACCTTCACCACGAGCAGTATCTTCAATTAAGCTGTCGTAAGTGTTTAGAATAAAGGTAGCTGCAGTAACATTTTTGCCCGAGCACGTTTCTGGGCTTGCTGTAGCAGAAGTGACAGCAGTAGTACCAATATCCCAGATTACGTTTGATGTTACGGCAAGTGTTTTATTTTCAGAGAATAATGCAGCACCAATCCCGCAATCAGAAAAAGGATTAGGGCCAGAGCCAGCAACTTTAGACTGTGCGTTAGCAGCGCCTGCTACAGTTAATGACACTAATATTGTTGCAATAACACCGTATTTCATATCAATTCCTTTAGTTTATTGTTATTAAAGACACCATAAATAGTGCGGAGACATTTATATCTTTTCTAAGTTTGAAAATCTAGACGGTATTGATTAAAAAAGTAATTATGTTGTTATTCTTTAGGCTTTTAGATTGTCATTAACGCTAGAAGAGATCGAGAGTCTTCTCGTTGTGAGATAGTGTGGATTCTTGTTTAGTTCTTGCCTGAATCCGCGCCCGCCGCTGTGTCAATAATCGCAAAATATGGGCGCGTTCGGCTGCCGGTTTTTGATGCCAATTAAAGCGTTCATCGCGCGAGCGCAGGCAACCGAGACAATAGCCGCGGTTATTGCTTTGGCATACCCCAATGCACGGGTTGGCAATTTCAAAAAGTTCTAGTTGGTCCATTACCGCTGTTATCTGCTGAGTTCGGCTGTTAAACAGTATACTTCGATAGCTTTTACTGTAGTTTTTTCTGACAACTTGTACAAATTTTAATTATTTTCACTTAAAAAGCGATTTTTAGAAAAAAGCGGTTGACTAGAGACTGATAGACGTCTATTAATAGAGCATCTTAATTTGAGTAATCAAATTTTATCCAATTAACCGTAAGAGTTAGTGAGTAACTATAAATGCGTTTAGCTTCTGTTCTAAACATTATTGTCCTCGTAATCGTGGTGATTATTAATCTCCGCGGGGGCGGTGTATTGGAACGATAAAGCGCATTAAGTCGACTTCCAGCAAAACCCCCGCTCCGCAAGGACCGGGGGTTTTCTCGTTTTTAGGCCACTGAAAAACCAAGAACGAGTAGATAAATAGCAGAAAACACAACATAGGCAAGAGGTTACAAATGAATGGCGCAGAATTGGTATTGAAGGTATTACAGCAGCAAGGGGTAGACACCATCTTTGGTTACCCTGGCGGCGCTATTATGCCAATCTACGATGCCATCTATCACAGTACCGTCAAACACTATCTTTGTCGGCATGAGCAAGGCGGTGCTTTCTCTGCTATCGGCTATGCCCGTGCCTCTGGCAAAGTCGGCGTGTGTTTGGCTACCTCTGGCCCAGGCGCGACTAACCTGATTACTTCACTGGCTGATGCGTTATTAGACTCGGTGCCCTTAGTGGCGATTACCGGTCAGGTTTCACAGGCGGTGATGGGCAGCGATGCCTTTCAAGAAGTGGATGTACTTGGGCTTAGCTTAAGTGTGACCAAACACAGTTTTATGGTGAAGGATGTCAACGATCTCGCCAAGATTTTACAGGAAGCCTTCCGTTTAGCGAAAAGTGGTCGTCCAGGCCCTGTACTTGTCGATATCCCAAAAGATGTGCAATTGGCCGATGTTGCCTTACCTGAGTGGACAGATTATCCGCAGCCTCGTTTGGCAACATCGCTAGCGAATGCCGCCAAAGCCAGACAATTAATTGCGGCAGCTAAAAAACCCATCGCCTACATAGGTGGTGGGGTACATATGGCCGGTGCTCTGCCGCAATTGCAGCATTTCTTAGCAGAAAGCCCCATGCCATCCGTTACGACTTTAAAAGGCAATGGTTCAGTGGCGCGGGCTAACCCACACTATTTAGGCATGTTGGGTATGCATGGTACAAAAGCGGCTAACCTTGCGGTACAGCAGTGCGATTTATTGATTTGTTTAGGTGCCCGCTTTGATGACCGCGTGACCGGTAATTTAGCTAAATTTGCGCCACATGCCAAAGTGATTCATGTGGATATCGACCCAGCCGAGATCAACAAAGTCCGCTTTGCTGATTGTGCTTTAGTAGGCGACATGCAGCAAATCCTGCCTGCGATGAGTGCCCTAACACAGTGTGATGAGTGGATAGCACATTGCTTGCAGTTAAAGCAGCAGCATGGCTGGCGCTACGATCATCCTGGCGAGCGTATTTTCGCGCCTTTAATGTTAAAGCAGTTAAGCGACCGCATGCCTGATAATAGCGTGGTGTGCTGTGATGTAGGCCAGCACCAAATGTGGGTGGCCCAACATATGCGTTTTAATAGCCCGCGTAATCATTTATCCAGCGGCGGTTTAGGCACCATGGGCTTTGGTTTGCCCGCCGCCATCGGCGCCAAGTTAGCCCGGCCACAAGACACCGTTATTGCCGTCAGTGGCGATGGCTCCTTTATGATGAATGTGCAGGAGCTGGGGACCATTAAACGCTTTCGCTTACCGGTAAAAATTGTGATTGTCGATAACCAGCGTTTAGGTATGGTGAAGCAGTGGCAACAGCTATTTTTTAATGAGCGCTATAGCGAGACCGATTTATCGGATAACCCAGATTTTGTGGCCTTAGCTGCTGCTTTTGCTATCCCCGGCCACACCATAACCCGCAAAGATGAAGTAGAAAGTGCCTTGGATGCTATGTTTACCTGGCCAGGCCCTTATTTACTACATGTAAGAATTGATGAAAAAGACAACGTCTGGCCATTAGTACCGCCAGGTGCCGCAAATGAAGATATGATGACGGAGACCACCTAATGCAGCATACCCTAACCATCACCACCAGCAACGAAGCCAGCGTAGTTGAACGTTTATTACAGGTTACCCGCTATCGCGGTTACCAGCTCGCCGGCTTAGAGTTAACGCCGTTAACCGATCGAGCGGGTATGCAAATTACGCTAAAAGTAAAAAGTGATAAGCCGATTACGCTGCTCACCAATCAACTAGCGAAACTTTATGATGTGCAGCAGCTACAGTTAGCCTCTGCTGATGTCGCGGTGTTAAGCGCCTAACAAATTTTATAATAGTAAACAGGACCAATATCATGCCTAAGTTAAGATCCGCAACCGTTACCGAAGGCCGCAATATGGCCGGTGCTAGAGCCCTGTGGCGCGCTACGGGCGTAAAAGATACCGATTTCGGTAAGCCAATCGTCGCTGTCGTAAACTCTTTTGTGGAGTTTGTGCCGGGCCATGTGCATTTAAGGGATCTCGGTAAGCTCGTCGCAGGTAGTATTGTGGAAGCCGGAGGTATCGCCAAAGAATTTAATACCATAGCGGTGGATGATGGTATTGCGATGGGGCATGGAGGCATGTTGTATAGCCTGCCATCACGCGAGGTTATTGCTGATTCTGTGGAATATATGATTAATGCGCATTGTGCTGATGCCATGGTCTGTATCTCGAATTGCGACAAAATCACCCCAGGCATGTTAATGGCTGCAATGCGTTTAAATGTCCCCGTGATTTTTGTCTCTGGCGGTCCAATGGAAGCGGGTAAAACTAAGCTGTCCGATCAAATTATTAAGCTTGATTTAGTTGATGCAATGGTATCCGCGGCTGATCCTAAAGTGAGTGACGAGCAAAGCGAGCAGATCGAAAAAAGTGCCTGCCCGACCTGTGGTAGCTGTTCGGGCATGTTCACTGCCAACTCCATGAACTGTTTGGTGGAAGCATTAGGCTTAGGGCAACCGGGCAATGGCTCTTTATTGGCCACCCATGCCGATCGTAAAGAGCTGTTTGTGCAAGCTGGTTTTCGGATTATGGAGCTGTGTAACCGTTGGTATAAAGACAACGATGCCAGTGCTTTACCGAGAAACATTGGCAATAAAATCGCCTTTGAAAACGCCATGATGCTAGATATTGCTATGGGCGGCTCAACCAACACTGTACTGCATTTATTGGCGGCAGCGATTGAAGCGGAAGTCGACTTTACTATGGCGGATATTGATCGCTTATCGCGCATTGTGCCGCATTTAAGTAAGGTCGCCCCTTCTACCCAAAAATACCATATGGAAGATGTGCATCGTGCCGGTGGCGTAATTGGTATTTTGGCCGAGCTTAACCGTGCCGGTTTGTTAAACCCGAATACTCCTCACGTTGCGGGTAAATCGCTGGCAGAAGTGTTGGAAAAATGGGATATCAAAACCACTACCGATGAGAAAGTACGGCAGTTTTATATGGCTGGGCCAGCAGGGATCCGCACGACCCAAGCCTTTTCACAAAATTGCCGTTATCCCTCTTTAGATGACGATCGGGCTGAAGGTTGTATCCGTGATAAAGCCAATGCTTACTCACAAGATGGTGGCCTAGCGGTGTTATTCGGTAACTTAGCGCCAAATGGCTGTATCGTCAAAACGGCAGGTGTAGAGCCAGAAAATTTGGTGTTTAGCGGTCGTGCGCGTATTTTTGAAAGTCAGGATGATGCGGTATCGGCTATTTTAGGCGGTCTGGTGGTAGCGGGCGATGCGGTCATTATCCGTTACGAAGGTCCGAAAGGTGGCCCAGGCATGCAAGAAATGCTGTATCCCACCAGTTACTTAAAATCGATGGGCTTAGGCAAAGCCTGTGCCTTGATTACCGATGGCCGCTTCTCCGGTGGCACGTCTGGCCTGTCGATTGGTCACGTTTCCCCAGAAGCCGCCAGTGGTGGCACTATCGCCTTAATTGCCGAGGGAGATCGGATTGAGATTGATATTCCAAATCGCAAAATTGCCGTGGCAGTTAGCGATGAAGAGCTGGCTGTGCGTCGTGCAGCGATGCAAGCGAAAGGCACCAAAGCCTGGAAGCCTGAGAACCGGCAGCGGGTGGTGAGTACGGCGTTAAAAGCCTATGCGCTGCTGGCGAGTAGTGCGGATAAAGGTGCAGTAAGGGATGTGTCTTTGTTAAAAGACTAAATGATGCAGAGAGGTCTGATTGCGAAGACCAGAAATTTGCTAAGCAAGGCGTGTACGGCATGGATGCCGGACAGGAGCCTACAGGGACGTATTTACGGCGTCCTTGCGTGCAATTTGTGGTCGAAGCCATCGTGCGGTAGGAATGTTGTAAACAGATGGGGCGACAATGAATAACCTGGCAATAGCACAAACAGCACAAAGCGATACTGAGGTCATGCAGCAGTATCTGCGGGAAATTTTGCTGTCGCCGGTGTATCAGGCCGCGGTGGAAACGCCGCTGGATGAGATGCTAAAGCTGAGCAAGCGGCTGGGGCATCAGGTACTGTTAAAGCGCGAAGATAAGCAACCAGTCTATTCATTTAAACTGCGCGGTGCCTTTCATAAGCTGCATAAAGTGAAATTACAAAGCCCGAATGCCAGTGTGGTATGTGCGTCGGCGGGTAATCATGCGCAGGGTGTGGCGCTGTCGGCCAGTAAACTCGGTTTAAATGCCACTATTGTTATGCCGATAACCACACCGGAGATCAAAGTTGCCGCAGTGCGGGCTTTGGGTGGCAATGTCGTGTTGCATGGTACGGCTTTTGATGAGGCCAACAGTTTCGCCATTAATAAAGCGCAAACCGAAGGCGCGATTTATATCCCGCCTTTTGATGATGCCGATGTGATTGCTGGGCAAGGTACGGTCGCGAAAGAGCTGTTAAGCCAACATAATCAGCTCGATGCGGTGTTTATTCCGGTCGGCGGCGGCGGTTTAATGGCGGGCATGGCGGTGTACATTAAAGCGATTCAACCGCATGTTAAAGTCATTGGCGTTGAACCAGAAGATGCTGCCTGCTTAAAAGCGGCCATGGCCGCCGGCGAGCCGGTCACGCTGGAGCGGGTGGGGCTATTTGCCGACGGCGTGGCGGTAAAGCGGATCGGTACAGAGAATTTTAACTTAGCGAAACGTTTTTGCGATGAAGTGGTTACCGTCACCAGTGATGAAATCTGTGCGGCGATCAAAGATATTTTTGATGATCTACGCGCGGTTGCCGAGCCGGCAGGTGCTTTGGCTTTGGCAGGCTTAAAAAAATATAGTCAACGCTTAAACAACAGCACCTTACCTAAACCGCAGCACTACGCCGCTGTGTTAAGTGGCGCGAATTTAAACTTTGATACGCTACGTTATGTGTCGGAACGCTGCGAGCTGGGTGAGAAAAAAGAAGCGGTTTTTGCAGTAACGATTCCAGAGGAAAAAGGTAGTTTCCGGCGGTTCTGCCAGACATTGGGTGGCCGCGCTATTACTGAATTTAACTACCGTTATGCCAGCGATCGTAAAGCCCATATTTTTGTTGGTATCAAACTGCGACATGGTCAGCAAGAGCTAGATACCGTTACTAAGCTGTTAAGTGATGCCGGTTATGATTATCAAGATTTGTCTGATGACGAACTCGCCAAACTGCATGTGCGACATATGGTGGGCGGTATGCCACCGCGTGAGTTACAAGAGCAGGTGTACCAGTTTAATTTTCCAGAATACCCAGGGGCCTTGATGAATTTTTTAAATACCCTGGGCGAGCATTGGAATATTACCTTGTTTCACTATCGTAACCACGGTGCCGCCACTGGCGATGTACTGGCAGGGTTTGAGGTCGCCAATCATCATGATATCGCAACTTACTTGGATAGGTTAGGTTATCAGTACCAGCAAGTCAGTAATAACCGCAGCTACCAGACGTTTTTAACTGCGGGTTAGTTGCAGTGTGTTGTCTGCTGCATCTGCTTGACTAAGCTTGGCGGTGCGGCTGCGGGTTTGATGGCTGGCTAGGAACTTATGTCGCTTGCGATAGTCTTAGTTTGTAGTTAGTCTTTGTAGGTTTTTTACACAGGAGAAGATAGATGAGTAAACAAGCGGCAACCGAGCATGGCCGCGGGGAAATTCGCGATAATGCATTAAAAGCTTTAGTCACCAGCAAGTTGTTTCAACCGCGAGTGGTAAAAGCGAAAAAGGGCAAAGGTTCCTACAACCGCAAAGGGCGTAATTCACAAGATTACGCCCTTGTTGTTTTAAGTGGCGTTGACAGCAAATGGTTGCCATAGCGTTATTTTTTAGCAGATTTCCCGCCTACTACTTGCTGTCTAGCCAGCGTATTTTTAAAAAAGCGTTAAGTTCGCCCCTAAAAGCTCATAAATGGCTTGTGACAATAGTTACAAAAATACTATATTGCGATCCTATCGCTTAACATTACAAGGGATGTGCAATGAAAAAATGGGTTTTAGCAATTTTATTAAGTTGTAACGCGGCACAGGCAGATATGCTTGAAGCGCTGAAAGCGTACGAAAATAAAGATTACTCACAAGCGCAGCAGCATTTTAGCAATTTACTGCCCTTAGGAAATGAAATTGCTGCTTTTAATTTAGGCGCAATGGCCTTTCAAGGCGAGGGGCAGGAAAAGAATCTTAGTGAGGCAATAGCGTATTTTATGTTAGCTATTGAACTCAAACACCCGCAAGCCAAAGCATTATTACCTAAGTTGGTTGATTCCGCTTCGGCGCAACAATTAGAGCTGGCTTATCAACGTTTTGAAGCGTTAAAGCAGCATGTAGTGATTAGCAGCTCGGACTTGCAGCAATCTTATGACCTCAATATGCCTGAACCCATCAAGCGTGTTCCGCCTGAATACCCGCGTAGCGCAGCCCAAAAAGGCCAATTTGGTTACGTTGCTTTACGGTTTTTAGTGGATGAAGACGGTAAGGTTACAACTATTGATACCATAGATGCTTATCCAAAAAGTGTTTTTGAGCGTTCTGCAGTGAGAGCGGTAAAAAATTGGCGCTATGAGCCAAGTGAGCAGAAGCATCTAATGCAAGTACGATTAGACTATTCTTTAGAGGGCGGTGTTAAGGTTACTGCTGTTGAAGATGCCGTTACTAAACTCAATTTGTGGCCCTATGCAGTGGCCGGCTCGCCGCAACATCAGTTAGCACTTGGCATGCTGTTGTCTTTAGTGGAAATACAAAGTGGTAATAGCTATCGGTTTAATGCCGATTTACCTGTCAGTGATGATGCAGATTTTTCTATTTTTGAAAGTCGCGCAAGGATAAAAGCAGATTTTGACGATTTCTGGGGTGTTGCTGAAGTAACAGTGGCGAAAGACGGCACTATCCTTGAGCAAATTAAGGGTGATTTTGATGCGCGCAGTTCTATCAAAAATTTAGTGGGTCTAAAGCTAAGTGGTAAAATTGAAGCAGATAAATATCGATTAGTTCGTCGCAGCGACTCGAATAACAAACGCATTTATGTCTCGCCATTAATAGAAACCTCTTTTGCGATGTCTGGTCGCTATTGGTGGGAGCAAGCCGCTAAAAATGGCAGTCTTGAAGCACAACGCATTATGGCTGCCTATGATAAAGAATGGGAACATTACTTACTTAGTCAGCAAGATGCCCAAGTGTTAGCCTGGACTGGCACTCGATTGATACTGGAGGGGCAGCGTGAGCGTGGTCTACAGTTATTAGAACAAGCGATCGCAAAAAATTATAAACCAGCAGCAGAGATGAAGCAGCAATTTATGTAGTTTATAGCCTTGCTTGCACAACCTTTTCTCACAAAGTCACTCTCTTAAATAACACCGCGATAGTCAATTTTTAGTTATCGCGGTGGCTTTCCGCAGCAAAGTATTTATGTTGTAACTGTTGCTGCTGTCCATTGTCTAGCAATGTTTGCCAAGCTGTTGTAAGTTTTTCCTGACTGAATTGATGTACGCTTTGTTTACTAAAAGCAAAAAATACTGGGTTTTCATAAAGTGTAAATAAAGCCTTATGTCGTTCGGGATCTAAGGTGTTGTTAAGGTAAAGCTGTTGCAAATTAAGTTGATCCTCTAGCATGTATTGCACCCGCCCACTTAAAAACAACGCGAGTTTTTGCTGATTAATAGTGACAAAAATAAGCCGCTCGCGAAAACCACTTTGTGTCTTAAGCGCTTCCTCAAAAGGTTTACCATAATAAATGCCCTGCATAACGGCGATCAGATTGTGGCCATTTACTAAATCGGCCAATGCGGTTTTTAGTGGCGCTGGTCTTAAATTGGTTACCAGCATGACCTGTTCTTGTTGATGCGGCCCAATAAAATAGGCAAACTCTGCGCGTTGTTCGTTGTAAGACACATTGCTCATTGCGTCTAATTCCCCTGCTGCCAGCAACTGCATAGAGCGGCCCCACGGAGTTTCTAAAAACTGGCTGGTACAGCCCAGTTCGGTTGCGAGTGCTTGAAAAAGCTCAATGTTATAGCCTGTCCAGTTACCGTCGGCATCTTTGATAAAACGGGGCGGGAAATGTTGTGCCTGCATAGTGAGCTCGCAGGCATTAAGCAAAGTGCTAAAACCAAGCAGCCAGCAGGCGGTAAGTAAGTATTTCGGCAAGTTAGTCACCCAATATTTTGTGTGTTCTCAGTTAGGTTTAACTGATGCTGTGCTAACCATGAATTAAGCTTTGCTGCCTGCTGGGTACCAATAAGCAAAGTATGTCCAGTTTTAAATTTCACTCGTAAGCCTTGGTTGCCAATGACATTATAGCAGCGGTGGCTTTTATTGCCTCTAATTCCCCAGCCACCAAAATCTGCAATGGGTGAATAGACGACAACGTTTACAGATTGAATATCTTGCCATTTATGGATTCGCCAAGTTCTAAAAAAAGGTAAAAAGCGTACCTTTAACGTTTCATGGTTAAGATGGAGTTGTAAACTTGAAAAATGCAGAGTTGCTAATAAGGATAACATTAGCAAACTCAACAAAAGTAGTAACAGATCAGGCGCGGGTTTGTTGCCAAAGGGTTGTTGTGTAATAAATTGTTGCCAACAGCCAAACACTAATAACGAGCAAATGGCGAAGCAAAGCCAGTAACCCCAAGTATAACGGAAGCTTTGCTGCTCTTGATATGATTGGTTAAGCATCCATAACCTCTAACAAAGGCAATATGTTAAAATACCTTATCAAAAATTAAGCTAAAGGTTAAATGATGATTTGGCAAGTGATTGTCGCTTCTGCAAATCCGGCAAAAATCCGGGCGGTAGAGCAATGTTTTCAGGTTAACTTCCCAGAGCAAGCTATCGCGGTCAGGGGGATTAGCGTTCCCTCTGGGGTAGCGAATCAACCTCTGACTAGCGAAGAAACCTATGCTGGCGCAAAGAATCGGTTAATGGCATTAAAGCAGCAAGCTAGCGCAGATTTTTATGTCGCCATTGAAGCGGGTTTAGATGGTGATATGACCTTTGCTTGGATGCTGATTGAACATCAAGCTCAGTTGGGGAAGGCGCGTTCGGCCAGTTTAATGTTACCCAAGGCTGCACTGCAAGCCTTAGAGCAAGGGCAGGAGCTGGGTGATGTGATGGATGAGTTATTTGGCACCCAAAATATTAAACAAGCGGGAGGTGCTATAGGCTTGTTAACCCATAACCGTCTTAGTCGCAGCGGTGTGTATCAACAGGCGTTAACATTGGCGCTGATTCCATTTTTAAACCCTGAGTGGTTTTAACACTGGTGTGACGAAATCAGCAGACGCAAACGGGATGCTCGCTTGTGCCTGCTTGATTGCGGGTAGTCGTGACGTTAACAACGATGCCTTCACCCTATCGAGCTCAGCCTAAGGCTTAAACCGCTGTGTGTAAGCGTACTGCAATATTACCGCGCGTGGCATTCGAATATGGGCAGACCTGATGCGCAGCAGCAACCAGTTGTTCTGCTTGCTCTGCGGTTAAACCCGGTAGATTAACAAATAAATCCACATCTAACCCAAAGCCACCTTCGATTTTACCAATACCGACTTCGGCACGAATGGTTGTATCGGCAGGGAGACTTTGCTTACTTTGACCCGCCACAAATTTTAATGCGCCAATAAAGCAGGCGGCATAACCGGCAGCGAAAAGTTGCTCTGGGTTAGTGGCATCGCCTTTACCACCTAGTGCTTTAGGCGCTGCCAGTTTAGTGTTTAGTAGACCATCATCTGATTGCGCTTGCCCATCACGACCACCTGTCGCGGTCACTACAGCTTTGTACAGTATATCCATCTTGACACCCCTTTAAGGTTAACGTTAATTACCCGAGCATATTATCCGCAATTAATCTTGCGCGCAAGATTATTATGCGAAAGATTATTGTGCGTCAATTGCATGCTTTCGTTATAATGTGTCAGCATTTTTTTACTCACCTTGGGAACTCTTGCTGATGACAGCTAAAACCTTGCCGTTACCACAACAGGTTTGTTTTGCGCTTTATAGCGCTAATAATGCCATGATGCGCTTATATCGTCCTTTGTTACAGCCATTTGATCTAACTTATCCACAGTACGTGGTGCTGCTGGCGCTCTGGCAGCAAGATAATATCAGTCTGGGGCAGCTTGGTGCGGTTACGTTGTTTGATTCTGGTACCTTAACGCCGTTAGTAAAGAAGTTGGAGCAAAAGGGCTGGCTAAA
The DNA here is from genome assembly GCA_964577005.1 of uncultured Rheinheimera sp. Taxonomy (GTDB): domain Bacteria; phylum Pseudomonadota; class Gammaproteobacteria; order Enterobacterales; family Alteromonadaceae; genus Alishewanella. The sequence continues at coordinate 18,041 of CAZNXI010000012.1, read as the reverse complement.
GCGAGTTAGCGATAACACTGATGAACGTGTTAAAAAGGTATTATTAACAGCGGAAGGTAAGCTTTTAGAGGCTGAAGTCGCTAGCGTTATGCCTGCTTTGCGCTGTCAGGTGGCAATGCCAGATACTCAGCTGCTAGCGTTACGTGAACAAGCGCAGCAGTTGCTGCAGCAGTTACAGCAACTGGAGGCGTGTCGCTAGGTGTTAGCTGATCACATTCAGATATATTTTGTTACATCTGTAAGGTTTTCAATAACAGCCCTAACTGGTTTAATCGAAAGGTTAATTTTTAGCTTAGGAGCTTGTTTTGAAATATTCTGCCCTTTCCTTGGCCTTGCTGGTTGCACTGGGTATAGCCGGTTGCACTGGCCAGCCACAAACAACTTTGCCCGCTGGTATTAAGCTAGTTACGACCAAATCCCAACAAGATAATGAAATTAGTCTGCCATATAAAAAATACCAACTCGATAATGGCCTAACAGTAATTATCCATGAAGATCACTCAGATCCTTTAGTGCATGTTGATGTGACCTATCATGTCGGCTCAGCACGCGAAGAGCTGGGTAAATCCGGTTTTGCGCACTTTTTTGAACATATGATGTTTCAAGGCTCAGACAATGTCGGCCCTGAAATGCATTTTAAATATGTTACTGAAGCCGGTGGTACTTTAAACGGCACCACTAATAGCGATAGAACTAACTATTTCCAAACGGTGCCAGTTAATCAGTTAGAAAAAATGCTGTGGTTAGAATCGGATCGGATGGGCTATTTCCTAGATTCGGTAACGCAGGAAAAGTTTGATATTCAGTTATCTACTGTTAAGAACGAACGTGGACAGCGGGTGGATAACCAACCTTATGGTCGGTATTGGGAGCAGCTGGCGCAAGCATTGTACCCTTATGGGCATCCATATTCTTGGCCAGTAATTGGCCATATGGATGATTTAAACCGCGCTTCTATGCCTGATCTGAAACAGTTTTTCTTACGTTGGTACGGCCCCAATAATGCGACTTTAACTATTGGCGGTGCGGTAAAAGCGGAAGAAGTATTACCCATGGTGCAAAAGTACTTCGGCACCATTCCGGCAGGGCCAGCGGTTGAAAAAATGGCGAAAGCTCCGGCACAGCTGACGGCTGATCGATATGTTTCGATGGAAGACAATGTGCATTTGCCGCTGGTAAGTATGACTTTCCCAACGGTTTATGCTGGCCATACCGATGAAGCGGCGTTAAATATTCTGGCGGATATCTTGGGTAATGGTAATAACTCTTTGCTTTACCAAAGCTTAGTACGGCCGCAAATTGCGGTAAATGCCTCTGCTGGGCATCGCTGTATGGAGCTGGCTTGTACTTTTAGTATGAGTGCGCTGCCACATCCTGCCTCTGGTAAAAATTTAGCCGAGATTGAACAATTATTACGGCAAAACTTACAGCAAGTGGCGGAGCGTGGGGTAAAACCAGAAGATATCGCGCGTGCCAAGGCGCGTATTGAAGCCCGAAGTATCTTTGGTTTACAAAGTGTCGCTGGTAAGGTCAGCCAGTTAGCTTATAACGAAACCTTCTTTGGGGAGCCGGATCGTATCGCCACAGTGTTAGCTGCCTTTGATGCGGTAACGGCGGAAGATGTGCTGCGGGTTTATCAACAGTATGTGTTGAACAAACCTGCTGTTATTAGCAGCGTAGTACCACGCGGCAAACGTGACCTAATTGCGGCAGAAGACAACTTTACGCCACAACTGTTTGATCCTGCTACAGCAACAGAGTCTGAACCTTTACCTATGCGTTATGCCGCACAAACCTTTGATCGGACGGTAGTGCCAGCAGCGGGCGCGAATCCGGCTATTGTATTACCCGATACCTGGACTACCCAACTTGCTAACGGCATACAGGTTTTAGCCTCCATTAGTGATGAAACCCCAACCACTGCTATTTTACTGCGCATCCCAGCGGGCAGTTTTCATAACTCGGTGGATCAAGTTGGCTTAGCCGCTATGCTGGCGTCTTTATTGAATGAAAGTACGGAAAATTACAGTACCGAGCAAATGAGCATGGCGCTGGAGCTGTTGGGTAGCTCGGTATCTTTTAGTGCATCAGACAATGAACTGAATGTGTTTATCAGCAGCTTAAGCCGTAACTTGCCGCAAACCTTGGAATTAGTGCAAGAAAAACTCTTGCGGCCGGCTTTTAAAGCAGAAGATTTTAATCGCATTAAACAGCAACGTTTGCAGGCCCTAGCCCAGGCACAAAAAAATGCAGGCTTTTTGGCGGATCAGGCGGTACGTAATCTGATGTTTGGTGACACCATCGCCGGTCAGCCAGGCATGGGTACTGAACAAAGTTTACAGGCGATGACTTTAGAGCAGGTGCAGGCTTTTTATCAAGCTTATGTGAAACCAGAAGGCGCACAATTAGTGGCCGTATCTGACTTAACCCAGCCGCAATTGCAGCCGCTGTTAGCGCAATTGGCACCGCAGTGGCAGGGAAAGGCGCCTGAACTTAAACTGGATTTACCGGCACCTAAGGTGCAGGCCGGTGCTATTTATCTGGTGCATAAAGATCAATCTCCGCAGTCAGAAATACGCATTGTGCGCCGGGCTATACCCCGCGATCTAACTGGCGACTTTTACCGTGCAGGTTTAATGAATTTTGCGCTTGGTGGTAATTTTAATAGTCGGATTAACCTTAATCTACGCGAAGATAAAGGCTATACCTATGGTGCGCGCAGTGGCTTTGGCGGTGATAAGCACGTTGGACTTTTTACGGCCAGTGCGGCGGTGCGCGCGGATGTGACCCGCGAATCCATCGAGGAGTTCTTAAAAGAGCTTAATAATTATCAGCAAAACGGTATGACCACGGATGAGCTGAATTTTATGCGCAGCGCGGTAAATCAGTCTGAAGCCTTACGTTATGAAACACCCAATGCCAAGTTAGGCTTTATGGCGCAAATGCTGGAATTTAAGGTAGGGCCGGAATTTACCCGTGAGCGTAATCAGATTTTACAGCAAGCCTCGCTGCAGCAACTGAATGCCTTGGCTAGCCAGTATTTGTCGCCAGCAGAGATGGTGATTGTGGTTGTGGGTGAAGCCGACAAGCTTAAACCGGAGCTAGCCAAGTTGAACTTGCCGATTATTGATCTCGCCTTGTAATACACGGTGCTAATGTAATGCGCTAGGTAAGGTTATTTCTCCTTACCTTGCCTGCGCGCTTTCTGGTTCTCGTTGGTGTTGTAATGGTCAATTTTTTTAACTATAGGGTGCTTTAGATAAAACGCTGTACATAAGAGCAGGAGGCGCTGATCTGATAGCCTTGGGCATTGGCCCAAGCCAGCCCGTGTTTTACCAACTCAGCGGCCAAGCCTTTACCCCGAAATTCCGGTGGCACAAAGGTATGGTTAAAGTCGATCTGCTTTCCTTGCAACTGATAGGTCAACAAGGCGCTAGCGCCATCTTGGGATAATACAAAACGTTGTGTCGCGGTTTCATGCTCAATCACGGCGCTACTCATACTGCTTCATCCAACCAAGGCGTTGCGGGCAGTAAAGCCAGATGCGCGACATAGCGTTCTAAATTAAAACTTTGCTGTTGCTCAACCACCGCAAACATTTCTGGTGCCAGGGCGCACGCCATCAGTTCTAATGCTGCTTCGCGGCTATGCCCCGTCATGCGTAAGCGCATCAAGGTTGCCGTCACTTCTTTTGGGTAGTTATCGGCGAGTTGGTTTTCTAATACTTCAATCAGTGTTTCCTGATCGGTTAATTCATTTTCTTGCATGGTTTAAGCCTCGAATAAATATAACAGCAGCAGATTCTTTGGATGCAACGCTAGTTTGCTTAGGCTAAGCTAGCGCAAAGGAAATAACAATAAACAAGATGGGTTATGCAGCAAATTCTTACAGGTTGGCGCGGCCGTATGCAGGCCTTGGGGCCAGGCATTTTAATGGCAACGGCGGCGATTGGTGGTTCGCACTTGGTGGCGTCTACGCAAGCAGGTGCGTTATTTGGCTGGCAATTGCTGTGGTTAATTTTGTTGGTGAATATTTTAAAGTATCCGTTTTTCCGCTTTGGGGTGCAGTACACCTTAGAGCATAACGAGTCGTTGATAGAAGGGTATCAGCGTAAAGGGAAAGGCTATTTTTACTGTTTTGTGGGACTGAATCTGGTCGCGGCAGTGGTGAATACCGCTGGGGTACTGATCCTAACCGCGGCCTTACTGCAACATGCTTTACCCTGGAGTGTATCGATCACCGTATTATGCTGGCTCATTTTAGCGGTATGTCTGTTGATTTTGCTGTTAGGACACTATCAGGCGCTAGATAAGGTCGCTAAGCTGATTATGCTGTTACTGACCGTGACAACAGTGACCGCGGCAGTTATTGCCGCCAGTAACGGCGCGAATGCCCCAGCAGATTTTGTTGGCCAGTCACCTTGGCAATTGGCGATGTTAGGCTTCTTGGTGGCGTTGATGGGCTGGATGCCCGCTCCTATAGAAATTTCTGCGATTAGCTCACTTTGGCTGAAGGCCAAACAACGTCGGCAACCTGTCACGCGGCAGCAAGGCTTGTTTGACTTCAATTTAGGCTACTGGGTTACCGCCGCCTTAGCGCTGGTGTTTGTGTCTTTGGGCGCGCTGGTGCAATACGGAAGTGAGCAGCCCATTGCCTTGGCGGGTGCGGCCTTTGCCCAGCAGTTGGTGCAAATGTATGGCAGTACTATTGGCGAATGGGCCAAGCCACTCGTGTCCTTGATTGCCTTTTTGTGTATGTTTGGTACCACCATTACGGTGCTAGACGGTTATGCTCGGTCGTTAAATGAATCTGGACGCTTATTGGGCTGGTATGCGCCAGATAATCGCTTGAGTTTACCTAGTTGGTTAGTCTTACAGGCGTTAAGCGGCATGGCGGTGATTTTGTTCTTTCGCTCGGCGCTTGGCCCCATGCTAACCTTTGCTATGACCTTAGCATTTTTAACCACCCCGGTTTTTGCGTGGCTTAATTTTAGTTTGATGCGCGGTAAAGCGCAGCCAAAACTGTCCAGAGCGTTAACCTTGCTCAGTTGGCTTGGCTTAAGTTATTTACTGGGTTTTGCTATGCTGTTTCTGGTTTGGTATCTGGGATGGCTGAGTTAATAGCGCATAGCAAAACGGCGACCGCAGTCGCCGTTAACCGCCTGTGTCTATTTTACATCGTCAAGGTTTTATCGCCTCGGGAAATACCCGATACGCCGCTGCGCACTACTTCTAAAATTGGTGTGCCAGTGAGCGCTTGAATAAAAGCATCTAACTTATCGCTGGTGCCGACTAATTGCACGGTATAAGTACTGGCAGATACATCGACAATTTGTCCGCGGAAAATATCGGCACAGCGTTTGACTTCATCGCGTTGCTCGCCAACCGCTTTCACCTTAACCAGCATCAGTTCACGTTCAATATGCGCGGATTCGCTTAAATCAGTGAGTTTGACCACTTCAATCAGTTTATGCAATTGCTTGGTAATTTGCTCAATGACCTGATCATTACCATGGGTCACTAAGGTTAAACGGGATAGCGTGGCATCTTCGGTTGGCGCAACCGTTAACGAATCAATGTTATAACCACGCTGTGCAAATAAGCCCACTAAGCGCGCCAAAGCGCCGGATTCGTTTTCTAACAAAACAGAAATAATATGTCGCATGCTTAGGTCCTCTCTGTCTTGCTTAAGAACATTTCATTAATGGCACCGCCCGGAATTTGCATGGGGTAAACGTGCTCTTTCGGATCAATATGAATATCCAAGAACACCAATTGATCTTTATGCTCAATAAAGGCGCGCTCTAAGGCGGGTTGTAGCTCTGCTGCGGTGGTTACGCGAATACCAATATGACCATAGGCTTCGGCCAGTTTGATAAAGTCGGGTAACGAGTCCATATAAGAGCTGGCATAACGTGATTCATAATTCATATCTTGCCATTGTTTTACCATGCCAAGATAACCGTTATTCAGGTTAATAATTTTTACGCCAAGACCGTATTGTTTACAGGTCGACAGCTCCTGAATATTCATTTGAATGGAGCCCTCACCTGTGACGCAGACCACATCAGCATCAGGGAAATTTAGTTTTACGCCCATGGCAGCAGGTAAACCAAAGCCCATGGTACCAAGGCCACCAGAGTTGATCCAACGATTAGGCTTATTAAACTTATAGTATTGAGCGGCAAACATCTGATGCTGGCCAACATCGCTACAGACAAAAGCATCACCTTTAGTGATTTTGCTAACCTGCTCAATCACATATTGCGGTTTTAATAGTGGTGCTTCGGTGTCGTAACGACCGCCATGTACCTCACGCCATTCATTAATTTGCTGCCACCACTTTTCCAATGCTGCGGCATCCAGTTTTTTCTTCTTCTGCTTTAGGATGTCTAACATTTCGGTTAACACCGGTTTCACTAAACCGACGATCGGAATATGCGCATTAATGGTTTTGGAAATGCTCGCAGGGTCGATATCAATATGGATAATGGTCGCATCAGGGCAGAATTTTTTAGTATTGTTGGTTACCCGATCGTCAAAGCGCGCGCCCACCGCCAAAATCAGATCGGCGCCATGCATGGTTTGATTCGCCTCGAAGCTACCATGCATTCCAAGCATACCGATAAATTGTTTATCGCCAGCAGGGTAAGCGCCCAAGCCCATTAGGGTGTTAGTAACGGGTAAGTTTAAATGCTGCGCTAGCTCGGTTAGCTCTGCTGAGGCGCCGCCCATAATCACACCACCACCGGCATACAGAATAGGTTTTTTTGCTGCTAGCAAAGCCGTAACGGCTTTTTTAATCTGCCCGCTATGGCCTTTAAGCTTCGGCTGATAAGAGCGTAATTTCACTTCATCTGGATAATGATAAGGAAATTTTTGGCTCGGAATGGTCATGTCTTTAGGAATATCTAATACCACCGGGCCTGGTCTACCGCTTTGGGCGATATAAAAGGCTTTTTTGATCAGATAAGGAATATCTTCAGGCCGACGGACCGACATATTGTGTTTAACGATAGGGCGTGAGATGCCCAGCATGTCGGTTTCCTGAAAGGCATCCTCCCCAATTAAGTGGCTCATCACCTGACCGGTTAGCACCACCATCGGGATAGAATCCATATAAGCAGTGGCAATACCGGTAACGGCATTAGTGGCACCCGGGCCAGAGGTGACGAGGACGACGCCTGCTTTACCGGTCGCACGGGCATAGGCATCAGCCATATGCGTGGCGGCTTGTTCGTGCCGCACCAATACGTGCTTCACTTTATTTTGCTGAAAAAGGGCGTCATAGATATGTAATACCGCGCCACCGGGATAGCCGTAAAGGTACTCAACCCCTTCATCGGCCAGCGCGCGGATAATCATCGCAGCACCCGATAACATCTCGGCTTGTTTCGATTGGCTTGTCATAGTGTAGTCTCATCGTTTGCTAGGCTAAAAGCGGTTTTGCCGGTAAATTTTACCAACAAATAATTACAAGCGGCCAATTAAGGCTGCCTGTTATGCGACGTGGACTGTGGTCTGCAGAGTGGATTTATTTCCATCTTCTGGGCGCTATATTTATATAGGTATATTGCTCTAATGGCTTTATTGATGCGCTAGCTTAATTTACGGCAACTGCTAGCGAATGTCGATGCCTTTTTCAGGATTTTAGCCGTCTGCACCGCTTTATAAATGACAGCTGCGCCACCATAGTAGAGAATAATCGTAACGTTATTAATGGAACACATATTTATGTTCAATCCTATTGTTGATGTGAGTTTAATAAATGCGCGGGAAGTTTTAGAGCGCTCAGCACAGCAACTGGTGTTATTTCAGTTTTGGTCGGCGCGCAGTGCCGCTTGCCAGCAGTTATCACCGATCCTCGAAAAAATTGTGCAGCAGTACCCGCAGCAACTGTGCCTCGCCAAAGTCAATTGTGATACCGAGCAAGACTTAGCTATGCAATTTGGTGTGCAATCCATACCTACCGTGATGATGATTAAAGACGGTCGGCCGGTCGATGGTTTTGCCGGAATGGAAACCGAGCAGCAGATTCTTGCGCGTTTATCTGCATATTTACCTAAGCCAGAAGATGAATTAATTGCTAAAGCGCAGTCATTCTTAACAACGCAAAACTATGCTGAGGCCTACCCTTTTTTAGCAGAAGCGTTGGCCTTAGCGCCTGAGCGCGCCGATATTAAGCTCTGGTTAGCTGATACCGCGATCAGTCTTGGACAATTAGCTCAAGCCGAAAAATTATTGGCAGAGATAAAGCTAGCTGAGCAAGATGGGCTATTTAAATCCGTACAAGCGAAACTGGAGTTAGCTCAACAAGCCAGCAACACTCCAGAAATTCAGGCACTGGAAGCAAAACTGGCTGCCGCACCAGAAGACAAGCTGCTAAAAGAGCAGTTGGCCGTGCAATATCAAGCGGTCCTGCGCTCGGAGGAGGCATTGGCGCTGCTGCTGCAAATCTTGCAACAGGATTTGAATTTTGGGCAGAGTAAAAAATTGTACTTGGATATTTTAGCGGCCTTACCTAAAGGCGATGCGTTGGCCAGTCAATATCGGCGTCGTTTATACGCCTTGTTGTATTAAACCAACCCGATGGCTGAGATTGCCAATAATAGCCAAATGATCAGTGGCGCAGCCATACCTGCGCTTTTTGCGCAGCTGGCTGCTTTTCTGCAAAAGTATCGCGCTTATTGGCAGCTTTCACCGATGACCTGTCAGCAGCTGCCTTGGCATGCCGCTTTGCATGACGTTCTAATACGCTTAAACCTAGCTGAATTGGCAGCAATTGATCAGTCTCCTCAGTTACAACAGCAGCATTTTGGTGCGTTTTTCCCCGAGTGGGCCAGTTTGCCATCATTTTGGTTGGCGGCGCCGGCTAAGACTGACATGGCTGCGGCCCCCTTTTGGTTAACCAATGGCATTCATGGCCGTAAATTGGCTCAGATCCAGCAATTTTGTCAGTTTACGCCTGTTAGTCATGTGTCAGTATTAGAATGGTGCGCTGGTAAAGGCCATTTAGGGCGTTTATATGCGGCAGCCACCGAACGTCAAGTCACCAGTGTGGAATGGCAGTCAGCCTTATGTGAAGAAGGTCAACAGTTAGCGGCTCGGTTTCAGCTACCCCAGCAGTTTGTGCAGGCGGATGTGTTTAGTGCTGCAGCCCAAAAACTGGTGCAGCCAGATCAGCAGGTGTTGGCGTTACATGCTTGTGGTCAGTTGCATCTGCGATTATTAGCATTGGCCACCCAAGCCGGTACGGCAGCATTACAACTCGCGCCTTGCTGTTATCATCTGATCCCAGACGAGCATTATCAGCCCATATCCCTGCAAGCTCAGCAAACAGATCTTGCATTAAGTCGGCAGGATTTGAAACTGGCGGTACAAGGGCAGGTGACGGGCGGCGAACGTATTGCGCGTTTACGACAGACTGAAGTGACTTGGCGCTTAGCTTACGATGAGCTGCAACAGCGTGTCACTGGACTGCGTCAGTATCAACCGTTACCGTCTTTAGCGAAGCACTGGTTTAGTGGTACCTTTGCCGATTTTGTCTCGCATGCTGCAGCATTACAGCAGCTGCAGCTCCCCAAGCCACTCGATTATACCGAACTGTTAGCCGCAGGTGCCGAGCGTTATCTGTTACTGCAACGCCTCGATGCGATCCGCCATGTATTCCGACGCCCGCTTGAGCTTTATTTGGTGCTGGATCGTGCGATGTTTTTACAAGAGCAGGGCTATCAAGTGCAGCTATTTGCTTTTTGCGATTATTCGCTCACCCCACGTAATTTATGCTTGCAGGCGCAAAAATCTCGTGCAAACGACTGACAAGCGTGTTTGGGACGAAGCGCATCTTGCAGTATGTCAAAGCACGTTTAATATTCTATACTAAGTTCTGCATTTGCTTTGAAGAATTGTCAAACGCTAATTAAGCTTTTCTGTAAAGACTATGCTATGTTGATTACATCGCAAGAGATGTTAACAGGTGTACTAATGCAGGATGAGTTGTTTCAGTTTGCTGCAGAATCTGAAGAACCTATTGTTAAGAAGCTTGATTTACCGCCTTTAAAGTTATTGATTGTAGATGATGATCATGATGTACATAGCGTAACAGAGTTGCTGCTGCGGGATCTGACCTTTGATGGCTATCGTTTGCAATTACTGCATGCCTATAACAGCGCTGAAGCTTTCGCTATCCTGCAGCAAGATGCTGATATTGCTATCTTATTACTAGACGTGGTGATGGAATCCGATGATGCCGGTTTACGTTTAGTGAAACGTGTTCGAGAAACCTTACATCGTAAAAAGCTACGCATTATTCTTCGTACTGGGCAGCCCGGTTATGCCCCTGAACTTGAAACTATTTCGAATTTCGATATTAACGACTATAAAACTAAAACCGAATTAACGCGGGAACGCTTATTTACCTGTTTGATGGCGGCAGCGAGAAGTTATCTGCAACTGGCGCAATTAGAGCAGCTGGCCTATGAAGATCAATTAACCGGGTTACATAATCGGAATGGTTTATTAAAGGCCATGGAAATTGCAGTAGCGGCTGGGCAAAAACATACCTTACTACTGCTGGATCTTGATCATTTTTCCATGCTAAATGACAGCTTTGGTAATGAACAAGCCGATGCCTTCTTGCAAGGTGTGGCGCAACGTTTAAAAGTAGTCCCTTCATCGATAACCGCAGCAAGGTTGGCTGCGGATAAATTTGCTTTATTGAGCGAAGCACCAATGAGTTTAAGTGAGCAGCTCTGTAGGGATACACTGTCTGCAGAGACCTTAACCATTAATAACATTACTCAAGATGTTAGTTTTTGCCTGGGTGTGGCAACGACACATTCTGAGGTTTCATCCTCAGAAACCCTATCGCATGCCTATATGGCATTAAAGCGGGCTAAAAATGCCGGTATTGGCCAAACCGTTATTTTTAACGATGCTATGGTGGAGGCATTACGAGAGCGGGTAGGGCTAATTTCATCATTAAACAAAGGCATGGAGTATGATCAGCTGTATTTGGTCTATCAACCGCAGTTTAATCTCGTTACAAAACAGATTATCGGCGTTGAAGCCTTAGCGCGTTGGGTGGATGACAGTGGCCGCCATGTTTCACCTGCGGTGTTTATTGAATTGGCAGAGCAAGCCGGCTTAATTAGTCGCTTAGGGCAAATTGTGCTGAAAAAAGCACTGAAAGACTGTAAAGCACTTTGTAATGCTCTACCCGACTTTCGAGTCGCGGTGAATGTTTCCTCTATGCAATTTAAACAAGCCGATTTTTTACCGCAGGTCTTTTCGGCTTTAGCCGATGTGGATTTTAATGCTGCGCAGTTAGAAATTGAATTGACCGAATCTGCTGCGATGGATTTCTCGGCTGATACAGAGGAAAAATTGCGCCAACTCAGGGCGGCAGGCATTTCGTTGGCAATTGATGATTTTGGTACTGGTTTTTCTTCTCTGGCCTATCTAGAAAAGTTACAGGCGAATTGCTTGAAAATTGATAAGAGCTTTATCGATAAAATTACTGAATCTGATTCCGGCTTGCGTATCGTGCAGACAATTTTAGCCTTAGGACAGCGTTTAAAAATGCGTGTGTTGGCGGAGGGTATAGAGTATGAAAACCAGCTACAAGAATTACTTACCATGGGGTGTGATGAAGGCCAAGGCTACCTCATAGCTAAACCCATGATGTTAAACCACCTTTTGGAATGGCCTCCTCTCCAAGCTCAATTGCAATCAGCTGAAAGGTAGGTAAATGGCTGGGCGTTTTAAAAGCAATTTAATTCTTTCAACAGTATTTCTGTTAGTGTCCTTTGGCAGTATCTTGTTGCTGGCAATTTATATTTTGCAACAAGCGAGTTTGCAAAGCGCCAAAGATGCATGGGCCCAAGCACAAAGTTCAATAGAGTTTCAATTGTTTCTTAACGCTGAAACAATCAATGACAATATTCAAAACCATATTCAACGAGCAATTGAAACGCCTGAATTATTAGCTTTAATGGCTAGCAAAACGGTAGAAAAGTCTGAGCAGCTCTCTCGAAATCAACTTAAAACGCTAGTGGCAGAAGCCTTGCGGGCGAATCCGGTTGCAAATTCAGCTTATATGCATTTTGAACCTGATGCTTATGATAAGCAGGATAGCCAGAATCTTGCAGATAGTGCGCATAGCTCAGATCAGGGTACCTTAGAAATCTATTGGGTTAGGCAGCCTGACGGTTTGCAGTTTTATCCCACAGCAGATCCTAGTTTTAAATATCGGCAACAACTTGATGTTTTTGGTCAGCGTGAAGCAGAGTGGTATCTCTGTCCACTCAACACGCGCCAGCGATGTCTTACCAATCCTTTTTGGTGGCAGCTGGAAGATGGTCTTAGCGTTCAACTTATCTCTGTGACTTTACCGATTCTCGTAAATGAGCAGTTTCTTGGCGTTGCCGGTGTTGATCTGAATATGCCTGATTTAAATAACAGTATTACCGAATTTATTCGACCCCTTTACGGTGGCAATGTGCGGTTTTTTTTGGTGTCGGATGATGGCAGGTTATTAGCCTCAAATGATTATCCGGGGCGCACCGGTGAGTCTTTGGTAGGCGTTGATCCTGTTATGGCGGCATTAATACAAGACCCTAAACAGCGCCTTTTGTCCATTGCAGGGCAAGAACAGCTGGTTGAGCGATTACAAATTGATGTGCTCAATAAGCAATGGCAAATGCTGCTGTTGATCCCGCAACAGGTTTTATTAAATGAGTTTACTCAAGCCCGTTCCGATTTTACGGCGCTAAGTATGCGCAACATGGCTATCCTGATTGTTAGTTCGGCAATCCTTATTTTAATTACCATGGTGATCGCATTCAAATATCAACATCAGCGAGAGCGGCTATTAAATCAAAGCCAAACTGAGTTAGAGCTGATTTTACGCGCAGCGCCCACTCCTATTTCAGTTGAGCAACTAAACCATGATGGTTTTCAATTACATAAAGTAAATCAAGCTTGGCTAGAGACCTTTGGCTTTGAAGATAAAGCCAGTGCGATTGCCGCCTTTGCTGAGTGTCGTTTATGGAGTTCAGTTACTGATAAAGCCCGCCTGATGCAACAAGTGCAACAAGATGGTCAGGTTTTGGCGTTTGGTGTTTGGTTAAAGGCTGCAGATAACAAGGAGTTTCTGGCAGAAGTTTCGGCAACGCTGGTGAATACTGAGACAGAGCCCTTACTAGTAACTGTATATGATGATATGACAGATCATTACGCTCTACAAAGCCAGTTGATGGCACTCAATGATAAGTTAGAGCAGCGCGTATTAGTGCGCACTGAAGAGTTACAGGCGACGATATCGACGTTAGAAAAAACACAGCAAGAACTTATCCAGTCTGAAAAGCTGGCGGCTTTAGGCAATATGGTGGCCGGTATTGCGCATGAGTTAAATACCCCTGTGGGGAATGCCGTCATGGCGGCATCACGACTTCGAGCTGACTATCAAACGTTAACGGCCAAAATGAGCACGGGGTTAACTAAAAAAGACTTTGAACACTTTCTGGAGCAAGGTAAAGACAGTACCAACATTCTTGATCGAAACTTACTGCGAGCCGCTGAGATTATTCGTAGCTTTAAGCAAGTGGCGGTAGATCAAACCTCATTACAGCGACGCCAAAGTTACTTGCATGAGATTCTGGATGACGTTCTGGTCATGTTGCAGCCAAGTATTCGGAAAAGCGGGCATAAGGTGTCCTTGCAAGGGACCACAGAGCCTATTTTATTGGATACTTACCCTGGCCCGCTAGAGCAAGTACTTATTAATTTGATTCAAAATGCCTTGTTGCATGCCTTTGATAAACCGGCAGGGCAAGTGCTTATTACTGTAAGCCAACAAGACACTTGGGTGATTTTAAGTGTGGCAGATAATGGTAAAGGTATTCCGATTGCGCTGCAGTCGAAAATATTTGAACCCTTTTTTACCACACGCTTAGGTCAAGGTGGCTCAGGTCTTGGCCTGAGCCTAGTTCACAATATGGTGACAGGCATTCTTAAAGGGCAGCTTCGTGTAGAGAGCATGCCAGGTGAAGGCAGTCGTTTTTGGGTGACGATCCCGCGAGTTATACCAGAAAGTTAGTTTTCACAATGCTGCTTTACGGTTAACACAGGCTTGCATTGTTGTTGGTAGTATTGGCTAATATAGGCATCCTTCAGCTGCCAGCGTTGATTCAGCCACTGTTGGAATTGCTCTCGAAACACTGCATCATTAAAATAATCCCCAATCACCTGCTCGTTCACAGCTAGCACCTCGGCATGAATCACCACCTTAGTTAAGCGTCCCATTAGCATATCTAAGGCGATATGCCCTTGGTTTTCTGGGTAAATTAGGGTGATATCTAAAATGGCGTTGAATTGTTCACCCATGCTAGCCAGCGTAAAGGCAATACCCCCTGCTTTAGGGGGTAATAAATGCGTGAACGGGCTATGGCGTTGCTGCTGTTTTGCTTTGGTGCAACGGCTACCTTCGACGAAGTTAATAATGGTGGTCGGTGTATGCCGAAACTTTTCACACGACTTACGGGTAGTTTCAATATCTTTGCCTTTTAAGTGTGGTTTTTTGGCTAGGGTCGCCGCACTGTAGCGTTTCATATAAGGCATATCGAGCGCCCAGCAGCCAGTTCCCAAAAAGGGAATCCATTTCAATTGATCTTTTAAGAAAAACTTAGGCTCGGGGATCAGTGGGTAGGCTAAGGCGCTCACCACAGGAATATCCACCCAGCTTTTATGGTTGGCAATCAGCAGATACCAGCTGTCTTTATCCAGTGTTTTGGTGCCACTGATTTGCCAGTCAACATCATTGAAAAGGTTAATCAGAAAAGTATTTACTGCAGTCCAGCCGCGATAGCAGCGACGACAAATGGATGCTATCAACCGATGTACTGGCGTAAATGGCAGGAGGAGCTTTAAAATTCCCAAGGGGGTAACCAGTAACCCCCAAAATGCTAAATTCAATGCAAATAAACTAAAACTGAGGGGTAATAGTAAAAAACCGGGCAAAAAGTTTAACATTCTGGGTAGCTCCTTTACTGAGAGGCTTTTTTCTCAAGCAGGGCAAGCTGTTGGTCTTTTTCTACCCACAGTTGATTGAGCCACTGCTGAAAGCGCTCGCGATAAACTTGGTCGTGATAGTCACCAATCAGTTCTTTACCTATTGGTAACACTTTTATATTGACTGTTATAGCATGAACCTTACCTGAAATGTAATCCCAGAAAGAGGGAATTCCTTGCGGATAGTGGATTGTCACATCGAGTAATTTATGTAACTGCTCGCCCATAGTGCCGAGTACAAAGGCGGTACCGCCGGCTTTCGGCTTTAACAAATGGCGAAACGGCGATTGTTGTTTATCGTGTTTAGCTGGCGTAAAACGGGTTCCTTCCACAAAATTCATTATCGACACAGGCTTAAAGCGAAATTTCTCACACGCTTTGCGGGTCGTTTCAATATCTTTGCCTTGCAGATCAGGGCGTTTTTTTAACAGTTGCTTGCTATAACGCTTCATAAACGGAAAGTCTAAGGCCCACCAAGCTAAGCCCATAAAAGGCACATACAGCAGTTCTTTTTTCAGGAAAAATTTAATAAAAGGAATTTTACGATTGAAGATATTTTGCAAAATAAGAATATCGGCCCAAGATTGATGATTGGCCACAATCAGATACCAATCTTTGCGCGATAAGCTTTCTAAGCCTTCTACTCGCCATTTTATGGCGGTAAAAACTCGGGTAGTGAGATTATTCAAACTGATCCAGGCAACCGCAATTGCATCGATAAGATAACTCATCCAAGCTTGCCAGCGGTTGATAGGCAGGAGTTTTAAGACCGCTAAGCACATCAGCGGGATAAACCAGAATAGGGTATTTAGGGTGTAAAGTAGCAGGGATAGGGTGCCCTTAACCGGGCTGGGTAACCATCGAAGCATAAAACACTCATCTCATATTCAGGTGGTAAGCCACCACAAAAGAATAGAGGTGTTACAGGTAACACCTCCGATCAGTGCTTATTTTAGCTTAATCTTCGAAATAGGTATAACCATAAACGCCGGCTTTTAACTCATCCAGCAGTTCATCTTTACGGCCATCTTGCATATCGAGTTTCGCCAGCTGCTTGGTATATGATGCAATTAGCTTTTTCGCATCAAATTGTACGTAGCGCAGCACATCTGCCACGGTATCACCCTTGATGATATTGGTTAGCTTGTAGCTACCGTCTTCGGTCAGTTCTACATGCACCGAATCGGTATCACCAAACAGGTTATGTAAGTCACCCAAGATTTCCTGGTAAGCGCCAACCATAAACATACCTAAAAGATACTGTTTATCTTCTTGGTATTCCGGTAACGGCAAGCTGGACTCGATACCATTACCATCGGCATAGCTTTTCAGCATACCATCAGAGTCACAGGTAATATCCTGGATAATGGCACGGTGTTCCAGCGATTCATTCATCCGCTCCAGTGGCATCACTGGGAACAGCTGATCGATACCCCATGCATCTGGCATGGACTGGAATAGCGAGAAGTTAACAAAGAGTTTATCAGCTAGCTTTTCGTTCAGCTCATCGTGAATCGCACGGTGTGATCGCGCAGATAAGTCTAAGTTGGCTCTAACTTTGTTAATGGTTGCAAAGTAAATTTGCTCCAGCAGCGACCAATCTTTCAGGGTCAGTAAGCCATGCACATACTGGGCATGAGCATCCGTGAAATAATGAATAGCATCATGGTAAGCTTCAACTGCAGAGCGTGGCGTCACGTTTTGGTAAGCTTCCCATAAGCCTAAAATAACGGTGGGTGAGTCTTCGCTAGGTTCGGGTAAGTTCACTAAGCCAGGTGCGCGTTCAATATCAATGGCATCAGTAACCAGAACAGCATGGTGCGCGGTCATTGCCCGGCCCGATTCGGTAATGATATTCGGGTGTGGCAGATCATACTCGTCACAGACTTCTTTTAAGCCATTAACCACATTGCGGGCATATTCCATCATGGTGTAGTTCATGGAACACGCTGAACGTGATTTTGAGCCTTCATAGTCAACGCCTAAACCACCGCCCACGTCAACCGTGGTAATAGGCACGCCTAGGGTACGTAATTCCGCATAATGACGGGCACATTCGCGGATCGCATTGTGGATATCGCGGATATTGGCGATTTGTGAACCGATATGGAAATGCACTAACTGTAACAAGTCTAGTTTATTTGCTGCGCGCAGAATTTCAATGGCTTGCAACACTTGGGTGGCGGTTAAACCAAATTTGCCTTTTTCACCGCCAGTGTTTTGCCATTTACCTTTACCCACTGAATTTAAGCGGATACGGATACCGATGCGCGGTGCTGCGCCCAGATTATCAATTTCACGGATCAGTGTTTTCAGTTCAGACAGTTTTTCAACCACCACATAAACGGTATGGCCCATCATCTGGCCAATAGTGGCTAAGCGCAGGAACTCGCTATCTTTATAGCCGTTACAAACGATTTGCAGTGGTTGCTCAGTCACGCCCAGAATAGCCATTAATTCTGGCTTACTGCCCGCCTCTAGGCCCACTTTGCCGCTGTCATGGCTAATTAAGCGTTTTACTACCGAAAACTGTTGGTTTACTTTGATTGGATAAACCGCAGTATATTGCCCCTGATACTCTTTTTCTGCCTTAGCGCGTTGGAACGAGGTAATTAGCGTATCTACACGGTGTTGCAGAATATCGGTAAAGCGAACCAATACCGGCAGCGTTAAGCCTTCTTCTTTAAAGCGCTGGGTCAGCTCAGGAAAGCTGATGCCTGCTTTTTTATGATCCTGATCGGGATAGGCGATTAAATCGCCGTTCTTGTTTACATCAAAATAACCTTCACTCCAGACCGCAACGTTATAAATGGAACGTGCTTTCTCAAAACCCCAATCAGACATGGTATTTCCTCAAAAAATTTAACTGCTATAGTTTAAAGCCTATAGCGTTTTGGTGCAGCAAAATTGCCAAAATATTTGTATGTGGCTGCTAAGGCAGGCAAAATACCGACCTTATACGTTACTGGGGGG
>CAZNXI010000011.1:29197-35618 GCA_964577005.1 uncultured Rheinheimera sp. | reverse complement strand
GTGCCATCGCAAGCTGCGCAAGGTACTGCCGCGCCTCGCGTTTTAGCTGCAAAACCGTTGCCGCCGCAAGACCCTAACGCGCCGATTATCTTGTATCAAAACAGGCTGACATCGGCGAGTGTTTCTGTCACGGCTGGAACTGGTGGGCAGCTTGTGCTTAGCCCTAACACGTTTGATCGCTGGAATTTCACCGGCGAGCAATCAATCACGTTTACGATTCCGAGCGCTGTGCTTGTTGATGCTATCGGCGTGGGGGCGCATAATTTATCGGGGCGTACGATAACAGTAGAATATAGCGCCGACACAACGGGCTCGTTTATCCCGTTTAGCAGTGCATCATCGCAGACTGATAATCTGCCAGCGCTGTTTATCGGCAATCAGGTAAGTGCAAGGCGCATACGAATCACAGTTAGCGGCTCAGGCGATGGATTTATTGGCGTTATTTACGCAGGGTTAAAACTGCAAATGCCGCACGCGATTTATGGCGGACATAGTCCGCTACCGCTTAATGCTGTTACTGATTATTTCAACAGCAAAAGCGAGTCTGGCGAGTGGATTGGCAGGCAAATACGCAGACGCGGCTATGAAACAAGCGTTGAGCTACCAAGACTCAAGCCGGACTGGTATCGCTCGCAGTTTCAGCCGTTCGTTGATTCGGCCAAAGAAAACCCGTTCTTTTTTGCTTGGCGTCCTGTTAGCTATCCAAGCGAGGTTGGTTACTGCTGGACGGATAGCGATATTCGCGCCAGCAATATAGGCGGCGGCAGACCTGAGTTATCGGTAACTTTATCACTCAAGGTGCATGGCTAATGGCTTTTGATATAGTACGTAAATCATTCGGCAAAGAACATTTATGGTATGTTGAGATTGAGATTAATTCGACAATATACCGCTTTTGTGAGAATCGCAGCCCTATTCCGTTGCGGCTTGATGCAATACCAACACTGGCAAGCCAAAGCGCTAGCCCGACGGAGGTCGATATTAACGGCGGCCTTGGCGTCAGAGCGTCCTGTAACGTGTCTTTTGATGATCACTTAGATTACGCTATTTTCGGCACGATACAAGCGCCCGTTCGTTTTTGGCCCACGTGGAGGGCCAACCACCCATATTATCAAGGGGCGCGACTGAGCCTGTTTAGCGGATACATTATCGACGGCGCGTTTGATGCTGTGAATTTTCAGCGTCGCGATTATGTTATTGAAACCTTTGCTTTAACTCGCGGTAAAGTGGCGATAACAGCTAAAGACCCGTTAAAGTTAGCTGACAACAACAGAGCGCAAGCGCCAAGGGCAACGCGAGGCGCATTAACGCTGCCGCTTGCAGGTATTCCATCAGCCAACACGTTTACACTGACGCCAACCGGAATAGGTAACGCGCAGTACGAGGTATCAGGCTGGCTGCGTATCGGTGCGGAGGTAATGGAGTTTACGCGCACGGGTGATACGTTTACCGTGTTGCGTGGTCAATACAACACAATCCCAGCCGCACACGCAGCAGGTGACACAGCGCAGCAGTGTCTGCGATTTAATGATACCGTTTTTAATATCGAGCATATTTTATTAACGCAGTTTGCTGGGGTTGATCCAGCCTATATTCCGTTACCGGCTTGGCAAGACGAGGCCGAGCTTTATCTACCAGGGTTGTATGACGCGCTAATTACTGAACCAGTTGGCGTACGCGAGCTACTTAAAGAGCTTGGCGAGCAAGCACCCCATTACTTGTACTGGGATGAGCGCACAAACTTAATACAGTTTGTCGCTGTAAAACCGCCACCAGATACCGCGACAACGCTAACGGATGAGGCAAATATATTGCAAGATAGTTTTGCGTATCAGGACATGCAGGATATGCGCGTTAGTCGGGTTATTGTTCATTTTGGGCAGTTTGACCCGACTAAGAAGCTGGACGAGTTTTCAAACTACCGCCAAACGTTTGTTAGAGTCGATACCAATAGTGAAACAAACTACGGCAGCGCAAAGATACGCACGATTTATAGTCGATGGATTCAAAACGCAAACAAAGCGGCAGCAATCCGATTAGCAACTCGCATTGGTCGGCGCTTCCACGTTGCCCCAAGAATGTTTAATTTTTCGCTTGACGCCAAGGATGCAGACATCTGGACTGGCACGGCCTGCTTTGTAGATAGCGCGTGGATTGTCAACGAGGACGGCGCAAGAGCGCCGCTACCCGCTCAAGTTATCAGCGCAAGCGAGGCGGATAACTACCGCTATCGTGCTCTTGAATGGAACTATGGCGCTTCAGTGGTGGAAGATGATGACGTTGACGACGTGGGCAGCGTTGTCGTGCTGTCCGGCGAGCTAACAAGCATTAACCTACGCGATATTTACGACAATCTGTTTCCATCTGTCAATCCCGATGATGATGTGCGATTTATATTTGATTTAACATGTATCGCAGGCGGCTCAGTGCAAGAATTTGCTGTAGATACTGGGGATTGGCCGGAGCTGACAACGCCGATCTTAATCGATGTGCGCGGCTTGCTAATTGGTCGTGGCGGTGATGGTGCACCAGCCGTGTCGTTTGACCTAGATGGCAAAGACGGCGGCAACGCTCTACGGTTGCAATCAAACATCAGGCTAACAAATACCGGTATCATAGGCAGCGGTGGTGGTGGTGGCGCAGGACAAACAGACCCGTTCAGCTTTGACACCAAAGGTGGCGGTGGGGGTGCTGGCTTTTTACTATCCACTCCATTCGGACAAAAAACAGTCGGTTATAGCGGTTTTGACGTTGCAGGCGAAGGTGGCAATCTTGGGCAAAACGGAGCTGATACTCCTGATGGCTTTGGTGGTCAGGCGGGTGCAGCAATCATCACAAACGGCTATACTATTACTTACATCGGCGCAGGCGCTGGTGATATTAGAGGGTTCATCGTATGAGTTTAGTAGCAATCACAATCACAACTGATGGTGGGGCGACTTGTCCGTTTAGGGTGACTTATATCGGACAATGATAGAGTGACCACAATAACAATACTCCGCGCCTACTACGGCGATTGCAAAACAGGACGTCTCCGCACTAGCGGGCTTAAGGTGGTTAGATGACAACACTAACCGAAATGCTAATAGCAGACGAGGGGGTTGAGTTATGAACTGGCAAGATTACCCCAACTTTAGCAAGGCAGAGTTTGACTGCAAAGAAACCAGTGAGAACGCAATGCAACCTGAATTCATGGTATTGCTACAACAGTTGCGAAATCGCTACGGTAAACCTATAGTTATTACTAGTGGTTATCGCTCGTCAAGGCATAGCATTGAAGCGCGTAAGGTTCAGCTTGGTGCGCACGCACAAGGCATTGCTTGTGACGTTGCTGTAAGCGGTGCTGATGCTCAGATGCTCGTTAAGTTGGCGTTAGATTTAGGCTTTACCGGTATTGGCGTCAGTCAAAAGTCTGGCGCTTCACGATTCATTCATTTAGATATTGCGCCAAGACGCGCTATTTGGAGTTATTAACATGCTAGAAAACATCGTAAGCTATATCGAGCTGGCGCTGGTCATTGTGGGTGCGCTGGCAGCGATTGTGAAAGGATTAGAAGTTATCGCAGGCGTTACGCCATCAACCAAAGACGATGAGCTTGTGGGCAAAGTTAAGCGCGCTCTTGGCGTTGTTAGCTATTGGCTTGACAAGCTCAGTTTGTCGGTGAAAAAATAATGGAGTGGCTCACTGTAGTCATTGGGACCGTTGCGGTGTTAGTAGCGGTGTTTTTACGTGGCGCGTCAACTGGGCGCGATGAGCATCAGGTGGAGGCGTTACGCGATGTTGAAAAAGCCAAGCAGATTGATGTTCCTACCGATACTGATGTTGTGCGTCAGCGGTTGCGCGCATCGTTACGTAAGTAATTATTGCTTGATAGCGTCCGAGCCGCGATTCACGGCTCAGGATGTGGATGTAATAAGCGACGAGCTTGCCGCGTGGCTCTTGCAATCACAAGAGCAATATCGTAAGCTGTGTAAGTAAACTCCGTTGTTCTAAGCCTTAGCCGCTACTTGTTAGCGGCTTTTTTTATCTTGCAATGCCGCCTAAGCGCGTCAACTTGCAGCTTTGTGATGTTGGGGTAGATTTCTCTAGCGACTGTCGCAAATGGCACTTTATTCGCAGTAAAGCTGATACCGTTTGGATTAATGCGCTCGTTTATTTTGTCGATCATATCTTGTCTAAGCTTAGCTTTGTGCTGCGAGATTGACAGCCCTTTATTGTAAATCTTCTGGTAAATGGCGTGAGGCGTTACACCAAGCTCATAAGCCGCCGATTTAACGCTGCCGTTATCGGCCAGAAGCTTCGCGGCGTCGAAGTTAACTGATTCGCTTGGCCTGCCTTTTTTTTCTCGCTTAAACTCAATATCATGCGAGTAAAGCAGTCTATACATAAGATCGCGCTTTACGTCCCACTTGTCAGCCAGTTGAGCAACGGTTAGCGATGGTGCGACTTGCGCTATAAGCTCAATATCTTTCTTTAGTTCCCGCATGATTTTTCCCCCATTCGTCTATCTGCTTATTTACTGAATCGTCATAGCGAGACTGTCTCGATGCGCAGCCATGGAACCAAAGCAATATTGCAAGCAACGCGATTAAATAGCCTATGATTACCCAAAACGTCATTTCAAAAACCTCTCTCTGTGCATCGCTTCTTTGAAGCGCTTAGCAATACCATGCTTATGCCCCCATCATCCAGTAAACCACGGCAGGTAATGCCGCCCCAACAAGCAGCCAGCAAATCACGTTCAAGGCTACCGATCTAAAATCGCGATTACGTATTGCGCGAGTTGTGTTTTGACCTACATAGTCGATCATAACGCCTCCACTAGGGCCAATGCGCCTGATAAATTTATACAGTTCAAATCTGAACGCTCCACGAGCATTGATGAAGTCGGCTCAACCAATGAAAGCTCAAACAATAAAACCTCAAAAGCGTAGTTGGAGTGCCACAGTTCAAACTTAACACATTTGCCGGTGCGAGCTTGCGCTTTGTAGCAGGCTACGGCCAGCTCGCCTATTAGCGCGGCTACTTGTGGGATGATCCCTTGCTGCGCTTCTTTGATTAGCCGCTGGCGTTTTTCTGGCGACCATTTCTTGACGGTGTGAAGTGTTACGCCGTGCAGTGTTGCTAGTTGTTGTAATGTCATTTTGTTTCCCCGAAGGTCTGCGCCCCGCAGGGCGCTTTTTGGTTGTTATTTATCCAGCAAAACGTATTCGGTGTTAACAGTTTCATTTAAGAGCAGACTGCTAAATGCTACGCTGTACACATCGTAATCATAATTTTGATTAGAAATTTCACGCTCAATCATGCTATGGTTGTCGCCGTCAATTACTAATGCAATTTCGTTCGTTTCTACGTTATAGATGTATGCTTTCATTTTTATCTCTCCGTTGTTGGTATGGTGTAAGTATATACTCTTACACCATTAACGCAAGCGGTAAATGCAATAAATCGTACTGATCGTACCAGTGAGAACAAAAAAGGCGCTTTTGCGATCATTTTGCTGCTCTTAATGAAACTGCAGAGGACATTATCAATGTTTTAAACTCTCTCCAAAAATCAAGAGCTTTTATATCCATTTCTGATATATCATCATCACTGAATGACGCCCATTTTTCTATTGTGTGCAATTGGCAGCCTATTTTGATGTGGCGATCTGTCACAATTACCGGCCAATGCAAGCCGTCTATAAATATTGGGTTTTTAGTTAGCTTTTCGCCGTAAAGATTAGCGCCGGACAGGTTAGCGCCGATCAGATTAGCGCCGGACAGGTCAGCGCCGTTCAGGTTGGCGCAATAAAGATTAGCGCCGGACAGGTCAGCGCCGTTCAGGTTGGCGCAATAAAGGTTAGCGTCGCGCAGTTTAGCGTCGGACAGGTCAGCGCCGCGCAGGTCAGCGCCGCGCAGGTTAGCGTCGTGCAGGTTAGCGTCGTGTAGGTTAGCGTCGTGTAGGTTGGCGCAATAAAGGTTAGCGCCGGACAGGTTAGCGCGATAAAGGTCAGCGCCGGACAGGTTAGCGCCGTGCAGGTTAGCGCCGCGCAGTTTAGCGTCGTGCAGGTTAGCGCCGCGCAGTTTAGCGCCGCGCAGGTCAGCGCCGGACAGGTTAGCGCTGTGCAGGTTAGCGCAATAAAGATCAGCGCCGATCAGGTTAGCGTCGCACAGGTTAGCGCCGTTCAGGTTAGCGCTGCGCAGGTTAGCGCAATAAAGTTTGGCGCAATAAAGGTTAGCGCAATAAAGGTCAGCGTCGCGCAGGTCAGCTTCGCGCAGGTCAGCGTCGCGCAGGTCAGCGCCGGACAGGTTAGCGCAATAAAGGTTAGCGCCGGACAGGTCAGCGCCGTGCAGGTTAGCGCCGCGCAGGTCAGCGCCGGACAGGTTAGCTTTTGCTTTTAATGCTGCTTGTAGGGTTATCTTTATTGTATTGTCT
>CAZNXI010000011.1:24084-29097 GCA_964577005.1 uncultured Rheinheimera sp. | reverse complement strand
GTCAGCGCCGTTCAGGTTGGCGCAATAAAGGTTAGCGTCGCGCAGTTTAGCGTCGTGCAGTTTAGCGCCGCGCAGTTTAGCGTCGTGCAGGTTAGCGCCGTACAAGTTAGCGCAATAAAGATCAGCGCCGATCAGGTTAGCGCCGGAAAGTTCAGCGCAATAAAGGTCAGCGCCGGACAGGTCAGCGCCGGACAGGTTAGCGCCGATCAGGTCAGCGCCGATCAGGTCAGCGTCGCGCAGTTTAGCGTCGCGCAGGTCAGCGCCGATCAGGTCAGCGCCGGACAGGTCAGCGCCGCGCAGGTCAGCGCCGCGCAGGTCAGCGCCGCGCAGGTTAGCTTTTGCTTTTAATGCTGCTTGTAGGGTTATCTTTATTGTATTGTCTTCGCATTCAAACGAAAACAATACAATTTTTGTAAATATGGATTTTATTTCGATTTTCATTTTTATCTCTCCGTTGTTGGTATGGTGTAAGTATATGCTCTTACACCATTAACGCAAGCGGTAAATGCAATAAATCGTACTGATCGTACCAGTGCAAACAAAAAAGGCGCTAAACGCCTAGCTCTTGTGTTATCTGCTCAGCCCATAATGCCGAGTAACTGACTTTATCCAATACGCTATCCTCGTGCAACCTATCTGGTGAGCTGTACTGTCGCACCAGCTTTATCATTTCTAGTATTAAGCACACATCCGAACCTTTCAAATCTCGCCCCGTCACCGCATTAAACGCATCAGCAGCAGCCTGAAAGCTGCGCTCGCCTGTGCCCTTGGCATCGTATTGCTTGCCGCGCTCGGCTTGCACCTGTGCGCAGGCGGTTAGGTAGTCTAGGCTTGTTTTTATTGCCATAATCTTAAACCCTCTTTCTGTCGTTGTTTATTCCAATTCGTCGTCAGCTTAACCGCATCAGCCAAATCCTTCTCGCTTGGCGTGTCGCGGTTGCGCTCCAAGGCTATTTGGTGTGCGGTGGTTTGTTCGAAGTCGGTGTATAGCGCTAAATCGCCTTGATTATTCATCTAAAAATATCCTTAACGGCTTTCAATAAATCGTCTTGCGTTGCAGCCTTATCGCCGATAACGCTCAAGACACGCTCATCAATACAACCATCTGCAATTAGGTGTATTATTCTGACTGGTTTTTGTTGACCTTGTCTATATAATCGACCGTTGAATTGTTGGTAATATTCCAATGACCAACTAAGACCAAACCACACGATAACACTGCCGCCTTTTTGTAAATTCAAACCCATTGAAGCACTGGCTGGATGCGCCAACAGCATTTTGATTTCGCCGTTGTTCCACCTAGTTATGGTGTCGGGGTTTTTATCGAGCATAACTGCATCGGGGAAACACTTTTGCAGGCGTATCAAATCGGTTTTATAGTTGTACGCAATAAGCAAATTCTCGTCTGGGTTATCTTCTATCAGGTCGCTTAATGCGTCCAGCTTTTCGGCGTGTAACTCTGACCAGTTTTTATGCTCATCCGTGTACGTTGCGCCGTTACACCATTGCAGCAACTTGTTAGCCAGTACAGCAGCGCTTTGCGCGTCTAGCTCTTGTCCGTCAATCTCAGTTACTAAGTCGCGCTCAAAATCATCATATTGCGCTTTTACTTTGGCCGGTAACTGCACTTTGATCGCGCTGTCTATTCTATCAGGCATATCAAGATAATCGACCGCAGACATTGACAGCGTAAACGGCTGTAATAGCGCTTTGATTTTATCCGCTGAACCCTCACGGGGCGTAAACTTATAACCCATATAATCCGATTCAAAAAAGCGCTGCTTATAGCTAGTCATGGTTTTTCCCAATGCTGCGCCGTAGTCAATCAGATAACATTGCGCCCACAGGTCAAGCAGACCGTTGGGGCTAGGTGTACCGGTTAACAGTGTAATGTGGCTGGTTTCGGGTAGTACCTTTTTAAGCGCTTTAAACCGTTGACTACTGGCGCTTTTAAAGCTGCTGCTTTCGTCAATGACGACATAATCAAACGGCCAAAATTTACCGTAGTAATCGACAAGCCATTTAATGTTTTCGCGGTTGATCACATAAAGGTCGGCAGTGGAGTTAAGCGCGCTAATGCGCTGCTTCTCGCCACCTGTCACTAGGTTAACGCGCAGATGATTGGTGTGCTGCCAATTAGCCGATTCTTGCTTCCAAACACTGTTAGCAACGCGCAGGGGCGCGACAACCAACACGCGATTAACCGCTAATCCGTCCAGTAAGTCGGTTATTGCGGTTAGTGTTGTTGTCGTTTTTCCAAGGCCGAGATCAAGCCAAAGCTGGCAGCGCTTTTGCTCAATAATGAATTTAACAGCGCGCTCTTGGTAAGCGTGCAGATTATTACGACATAACATTAATAAAACCCTCTACGTTGTCAATAATATGGACAGTTGCACCCTGTTCGCGCATATTAGCAATAACACGTGCTTGCAATGGTCTGACCTGCTCACCAGTAGCTTTAAACTCAACAAAGACAACTGCACCGGCGCGAATAAATATCCTGTCAGGTACGCCGCTTTGTGATGGGCTAACAAATTTATAAACCAACCAGCTATTAACTTTAGCCCACTGGCAGCACTTGCGCTCGATTAGTGATTCACGCATGGCCCACTTCACGTAGTAGGTCAAGCGCTGCGCTAATGTAGCGCCCATAGTCAACATCATTGGGGAACGTATCGGGTAACGTCATCATCGGTCTTGCGCCGTCTGACTTTGGCACTTTGTTGCTGTTCTTGGCGTAGTGTATACACTGGTTAGCCGGTACGCTGTTTGAATAGTAAAACCGAACAGATTTACCTAAAAGCTCATCATTCCAAACCGCGCCACCCGTTACCTTGCGCACAGTGATAAACTTGGTAACGTCTTTACACTGTCTAATTGTCTGCTCAATCGCCGCACCTGTCGCTAGGTATTGCGCAACAGCTTCAAATACTATATTGCAATCGGGGTTTTTCATTAAGCCACCTGCTGCAAAAACACCTTTGCCCTTTATCTTTCCGCTGGTTGTTACTGCGCAATAGTTGTTTACATCGCGGCTGGCTAATAGCGCGTAGTCGTTGCGCTCTAGCTCGTAGCTAGTGTCTAGCATCCAATCAAACGCGATATTTTCCATCAGGTCGGTTTTTGCTTTTGGACAATACACAACAACGCCGTCAGTGTTGGCGCTTACTACGCTAATACCGGCAAGCTCTAGTCGCTCAATTAACATTAATAGCGCAAGCTGGCCGGTGATAGTGGTTTGAACGAGTAAGTCAGGGGCGTACAGCGCAGACCATTTGGAGCCAAGTTTACCAAATGAGCCGTTAACGCAAATCTTTAATGTGTCGGCGCTCACCTTGTCGCCTGACTTTTTAGCAGCCAAACGCCGGTTAACAATGGATTGATACACGCGCAAGAACGGCACGCCCATTGATTTAGGCGCAAGGTTTTGCTGTAAAATAATGCTAGGGTAATAACTGGCAACGTCTAAATCAGCTAAGAAGTGATCTGCATCAGCACGCACCAGTTGCGACTTTTCGCAAGAGTGCAAACCACCGATACCCATATTGTAAACGCTTCGGCCAAGTTTAATTTGCGCATTTGCGAGTACGTTAGACATCTTTACAGCGCCATTAGCACCAAGCTCAAAGCGCGTAGCCAGTACAGCGCTATAAACGTCTTGTAGTTGTTTGGTTTTAAAGCTGATGATTTTAGGATCAAGGTAACGAAAGCTGATACCATTCGCCAATTCGGGTTTGCGGTATTCTTTACCTGTCAACTTGTTTAGCTCAGACTTAATCACCGTTTCAGCTATCTGTGCATCTGACTTACTGCGCAGGTCAACACCGTACTGCTCTGACATACTGGCGCGAAGCTCAATTTGCTTTTCTAGCGATTGGTACAGCAACCAAGTTGTGCGCAAATCATTCTCACAATATTGGCGCATCGGTTCGCGCTGCTCAGGTGTGATACGCGCATCATGCTCAATCGGTAAATCTTGTATGGTTGGCGCGTTAAGCCTTGCGCCGTAAATCTTTAAACTGCTTTGCCCTGGCGCTACTTCTATCAGGTCGATGTGATCCCAATTAGCAGGTACAAAAATTCCCGCATCTTTGCAAATGCGCCATGCTGGTAAGTTGCTTTTGATTATCATGTCACACAAGCGCTTTAAATCTTGCGGGGTTGCACCGCTAAGCGCATATTGTAACAAAGGTAGGTCAAAGCTAAGGCCGTTAAAGCTAACCGTTGTAGCGCATTGCATGATGTTTAAAATGGCTTTGCAGTTTAGCGGCTGACCGGCGTGTAACTCATAGTGTGCCACTTTGTCAGATTGGGGATTGTAAAACGAGGCTAAAAAATAATTGGAATAGACTTCCAGATCGAGAACGATTAATTTTTTCATTGCAGGGGTATCCTGTCAGTAAGTAAAAAGCGCCCCGTAGGGCGCTAGAGTGTAATGGGTTTAGTTTAAAAAATCATCTTCTTCGCCGAAAACATCAAAGGCTTCAGCACTGATACCGCTATCACCAAACGGCTCACCATCGCGGCAGAACTGCACACCGTCAAGCTGTGCGTTAATGCGTTTACCATACTGGTTATTTTGAGCCCACAGGTTGACGATTGCGTTGACGTAGCAGCCAGCGTAAACAATGTTATCATCTTCCGTGATTGGAGACTTGTTGCGGTTAATAACTAACGGGCGCTTTTTAGTGAGGGCCTTAATAGTCATTTTACCCTCAAACTCAGGGCGCGCCATGTCGTCACCATCTTTAAGGCAAACTTTATCGGCGGGAATTTTACCCTTAAACGCTTCTTTCATTAACGCATCGGCAGCGGTTTGAATTTGCTTGATAACTTCGGCGTGTTCTTTTTTATCCAGTACGAAAGTCGCTTCGTACTTATCTGTAGACTCGCCACCGAAAGAACTAGGTTGAAACAGTGATGGGAAAGACAAGCGAACAGCTTTTAATTGAATTTTAGACATTTTATTTACCTTTTAAGTTTAGGTTTAGGTTTAGGTTTAGGTTTAGGTTT
>CAZNXI010000011.1:0-23984 GCA_964577005.1 uncultured Rheinheimera sp. | reverse complement strand
GTTTAGGTTTAGGTTTAGGTTTAGGTTTAGGTTTTAGCGTTTTGTCTCTAGGACGGTTTAAGCATAGCTTAACTAATTAATCATTGCAAGCACTAAAATCATCTAATGTTGCGCCGATTGGTGGCCGTGGATCATCAGCTTTCGCCAGTGTCGGTTTACCGCTTGGTTTAACAACTAGGTCAGCCATAACAGCAGCGTTTTTCTTACATAAAAGCTTTTCAGCTTGCGCCACACTGATAAACGTCTTTTTATAAAGCTGCTCAGGCTCATATCGTTCAGACAGTAGCTTTTCAGCTTGCGCTTCATCAGCCCACTGCAGCAGGCTTCGACCCTCAACCAGCTTGTAACCTGAGAAAGTATCACCGTTGTTCAGCTTGTCAGTAACTAACTGCTCAACAGCGTCAAGCCAACCGGTGATCAACTTCTTAGCGTCCAGCGCTTGCGCTAACTGCTCATCTGTTAAACTATCAACAGGTGGCAGCGTTGCGGGGCTAATGTCGTCAAACTCTGCCAGCAAAGTTTGCTCAGTGTAGGTTTTAAGCGCGGGGCAAGTGGCTTTAGCGTTGCACCATTGACATTGCTTTTCACCTGCTTGCCTTGGTGCGTCAGGTTGTAACGCAGCCTTGGCCGCTTGGCTAACCTTATGGCCAAACAACAACAAATCCTTTTTACTGATTGACCACTCGCTGATGTGGTCGCGGCGCGGCTGCACAATCGCAACCTCTACGCGCTCAATCTCTGCGAAGTCGCCAAAGTCATTCAACGCGCCCAAGGCATAAAGCTGCGCCTGACTGTTGTTATCGGCGTACACCTCAACACCTTGCCCATATTTAAGGTCGATAATGCGCAGCGTTGAGCCGTCAATGACGATTGCATCAGACGTTCCAAAACCCTCTGGAACCCAGTCGCTAAAGTCAACACGCACCTCGTAAAAGTGTTGACCGCCAAACTGGTACACGTAGTCGATGTACTGCTGCACATATTCAGCCATATAGTCATCAACTTTGTAACCCTCGAACGTCAGACCAATACAGTCTGATGAACTAATACCTTCAACTAAACAATATTCAGCTAATGCGTGTGCAGCAGTACCCTCGGCAGCATGCGCGCTGGTTTTGTCGGCTATTTGCTCATTGGCCTTTACGCTACCTGGGCAACGCATCCAGCGCGCTGACGCGCTGGCGCTTAACTTAGCGTGCATAGTCATAGCGCAGCCACTTTATTATAAACAGCTTGTAGCTTGTCGTCTGACAAGTCGCTGACCTTTGCCGCGCCAAACTCTTTTAAAATCGCTTTGGCCGTTGGTTTGTGATCCATGTTGTCGCGCACCTTAGATAAAATAAGCGATTGCAAATCATTACGGGTAACAGTAACCTGTTCGGCCTGCTCAACCTTTGGCGCTTCGGTTTTAACTTCTACAACTAAACCCGCTTCGACTTGTTCAGTGGTTAACACCTGATTCGCTGGCGTAGTTAATAGCAAAGCCATGTTAGCGTTTAGCTTATCAATAGCGCGGGTTAAAAACTCAATGTTAGCGTTTAGCTTATCAATAGCGCGGGTTAAAAACTCAATTTTAGCTTCTAGTGACATTCTCATTTCCTCATTTTAGCGTTGATTGTACAAAGCATTTAAGCTATGCTTAAAACACTATAAACCAACACAACGAGTAAATCAAATATGTTTGAAAAAATAATTGCTTATTTTGGAAGCCGCAGCGAGCTTGCAAGGCGATTGGACGTTGCCCCTGCTGCCGTTACACAGTGGGGCGTTGACGGCATCCCGCCGGCGCGCGCTATTGAGATTGAGCAGATCACCGGCGGCGATTTTAAAGCCGTTGATATTGTAGGAGTTAAAGCAGATGCATAAGGTTATTTTCCCACTGTTAGACAATAAAGCGCCAGCAGTGCCGGAGGGTACAGATTGGCGAGACTACCGAGGCGAAGCTAAAACGCCGCTCATTGGTGTCATGGTTCCCGATGGCGTTATAGTGTTAGATGTTGACCTTTACAAAGGTGTAACACACTCAGACATTGAAAATGCGCTAGGCTGCGAGCTTGATTGGTATGCTGCCGAGTTGCAAGAGACACGTAACGGAGGTAAGCATTACGCTTTTGCTGTACCCACTGGCGCTGATATGAGCAACGGCTCAGACGTTTTGGGCGTTGCGGGGTTTGATACACGTTCAAGCGGTAAGGGTTACATTGCAACGGGTGAGGGTTATAACAACCTGACGTTCTTTGATTGCGTTAGCGAAGCTATACACGAACAAGGCGCATGGCCTGAACTGCCAAGTGCAGCGCTTGAAAAGTTGATGGTCAACCGTGTTAGCGGTGAGGATAACGATCTTTTATCTGTTATTGTCGCGCAGCCGTTGGATATTACCGAACAAGAAGCGCTGTTCTACCTACACAGACTCCCAGACAGTTGTGCAGATGATCGCAGCATATGGCTTAAAGTGTCGATGGCTATCGCGCACCAATTCGGTAAAGCTGGCTATCCACACTTTGTTGAATTTAGCAAGCGTTGTTCTGAAAAGTTTGATGAGCTTAAAAATAAAAAGGTTTGGGATTCGTTTTTCAAAAGTCGTAGCTCAAACCCTGTGACGTTCGCCAGTGTTATTGAGCTTGCCGGTGGTAGTAAAGTTTTAGAGTTAGATAAATTCGAGCAGTGTTTGAACGCTTTAGAAAGCGTTACAGATAAGAAGCAGTTAACTGAAAGCGTTAATGCGCTGGCAGCGTTTAAACTTGATGAGATTAATCTAACAATAACTGTCAAGGCTTTGCAGAAAAAGACGCAACAGTTAGTGGGCGAGAAGCTGACAGAGTCGCAAATTAAAAAGATATTGCGCAAAAGCAGGCCACAGAAAGAAGGTGATTTTTACGAAGATTACGTGTTCATTACCGCAACCGGTGAGTATATGCACCGAGAAACAAAAACAACAATGGGGCCGAGAGCTTTTGACGTTAAACATTCACGCGATACCCCAGCAGATGGTGACGGTAATCCGCAACGGGCTACAACTTATGTTGATTCAAAAATAGAATGCGTACACTCTGGAATGTACGCACCTATGTTCGCTGATATTTTTACCCATGACGGCGTTGAGTATTTTAACACGTATAAGCCAAACACACTACAACCAAAACCACAGGGCGAGGTTGTTGATATGGTTAAAAGTCACATAGCGCATTTGTTACCAGACCCTATCGAACAGCAGTTAGTTATAAATTATCTGGCACATAATGTTCAGTTTACTGGTAAAAAGATTTTTTGGGCTATGATCCTGCAAGGAGTCCAAGGTGACGGGAAAAGCTTTTTTGCTGAAATGATGCAAAAGGTTTTAGGTCAATCAAACTGCACAGTGATAAGCGCCGAAGCACTAGACGAGCGTTATACAGCTTGGGCAGAAGGTTGTGCCATGGTATTTTTTGAAGAGTTAAAGCTAGACAACTACAAGAAATACGAAACGATAAACAAGCTAAAACCTTTTATTACAAACCCTATGATCAGCGTTCGCAAAATGTATAGGGACACTTACGAAGCCATAAACACTGTTAACTATTTTGCGCTCACAAACTTTAAAGATGCTTTACCGATTGACGACAGTGACCGCCGGTATTGCGTACTGTTCAGTCAGTGGCAAAACCGCGAAAAGCTGGAAGCGTTTATGGCCGATAATCCTAATTATTACTCAGACCTTTATGAAGCCATGCGCAGCGAAGCGGGGCAACTTTTAACTTGGTTGCTTGAACACAAAATACCTGACAGCTTTTTAAACATGAGTCGTGCGCCAGCTACCAAGGCCAAAGAAATGATGCAAGACATGGCGAAATCTGACGATTATTTAATTGTAGAAGATGCCATTGCAGAGTTTGAGTGTTACGACATAAATGATCACGTTGTTAATGTCACCAAACTGCAAAAGATGGTAAGTGATGTTTTTAACTCTGGTTATGATGATTTCCCAAAAAGCACTAGGCTTAACCATATACTTATGAATATGGGTTATCACAAAATAGGTAGGTATAAAGACGCTGATAGGAAAAACCAGTGCATCTACTGCAAAGATGATCAGGCAAAAGCAATAGACTTTAAGGATGAAATAATAGCGCTTTTTTGACCCTACCCCCTAGGGACAACATAGGGACAAACGACAGCAACCTAGGGACAGCCGATAAACTTAAAAATTTATCGGCTTTTTTGTCCCTAGGTTAAGCGATTTGTCCCTAGGTTAAAACAACATAGGGACAACATAGGGACAAACGTAAGTTATTGATTTTTATATTTTAATATTAATATGTCCCTATGTCCCTATCTATCTATATAAAATATATATAGATAGTAAAAAGATAAGGTAAAAATAGAGAAATACATATAAATTACGTATAAGTAGTAGGTTTAAGCGTTTTGCTAGGGACATAGGGACAATAACCCAACTCATCCGACCACACGCCCCGCCAAAGGGTGCTAAAGTACAGAAATCGACAACAGCGGAGATAGAGCAATGCTAACGATAAAGAGAGCGACAGAAACAGAAGTAACGATAACACCTAGCGAGATTGCAGAGGTGATCTGGTCAATGAATGACGATGAGCAGGTGGAAATGCTGAACCACTTAGCAAGAATTGCTGGGCATCTTAACTGCTTTCAGTTGCAGAGCATTACTGACAACGATTTACTTACCATTGAAGCGAGAGCACTCATGGCTCAGATTGGTAATTATTCGGAGCGCACAGCATGAACCTAGACCAACAAAACGCCATAGACGACCACGACGACAAACAAAAGCGCATTAAAGCGCGTGTAATCGCTCAGGAGCTATTAACGCACCCTGACCTATACGAAGCCCTTGCCGATTACGTTGCAGGACACACAGACGAGCTGGAGGGGCTTATTTTGGAGATTAAGGAGAGGAACATAGAATGAAATTACCAGAAATGAAAGAATTACCAACGCAGGAGTTGGTGGATAGTTTGACTGCTGAGCGTGATGCACTGGCTGCGCAAATCGAAACGCTTGAAACATGGGTTGCTGCTGTGGCTGATGAGCATGATCAGATACCTGCATGGATTAGGGCGTCAGCTAAAGAGTTGCTGGCCGAGCTTGCAAAGCAACTGGTAAGACCACTACGGGCCACAAACTGCGGTATGATGGCGCTGTATTAACAACGGAGAATAGAAATGCCACTAAAAAAAGACGAAAGAAAGCTAAAGTACAAAAAAATTATGAGCCTGATGCTGCGCGGTGAGAACAAGAAAGCGTTTGACGAGCTTTGCTGTTTGTGCGGTGAAGATACCGGCTTATTTGTTTTGGCTGATTATGATGCGGAAATAGTAGCTAAGTTGAAAGGCGGTGACGAATGAGCATTAACAGCGAAGCACTAACACTGGTATTATCGCGCCGATTGGCAATCGCAGACGGGCGCAACCAGCAGGCAGCTATGATTCACACGGCGCGTGTTTTACGTGCTGAGACAAAGAACCCTGACACGTACCAGAGCTTAGGTGCGTTCTTGACGACCACGCCTGCTGAGCGACAGAAGATATTGGAAGTCACTGAGGGGATGTTTGCGTTATGAAGATAACTATTGAATCACACATCAACGAAATTTCAAAAAGTTCCTCAGGGACTTATTACGTCAGTAAGAAAAGAGTTTTAAAAAAATTTTCTTGGGGGAGCGCACCAGATTCTTGTTTTTATAGTTGTTCAGAAGCTAGGTTCGCCATGTTGAATTATATGGGCTCAGAAAAAAATCCAGAGCTTTTAAACGTTACGCTGGTCGAGGGTGTTTAAAATGAGTATTTTTGATAAATATGATTTAGTTGATTTCGATGCGGAGCTAAAAAAGGTAAGTATTCCGGACTCCGGCTTGAGCGTATTAATTGGCTCAAGTGGTAGCGGCAAAACAACCCAGCTAAAACTAAACGGCCTAGCTTGTAATTTTATTGCGGATAAGGGGGAGCCAATTTTCCAGCTTTTTGACTCGGAAGAAATTGCGGAGAAATGGCTTTTGGCTTCTGGCTTGAGAAGCGTACCAGCTTGGAGAAGGACACTTTCGACCGTTTCAAACGGTGAGAGGCACAGGGCGGAAATAGCTGTTAAGTTATCAAAGGGTATTATTGCTATAGATGAATTTACCAGCCTTGTTGATAGGGATACCGCGAGGGCGTTATGTGAAAGTATTAACAGGAATAAAAGCGTATTTGATCGGCTTGTTTTGGCAACTTGTCACAAGGATGTTTTAAACTGGCTAGATTTTGATTTTGCTTACGATTGCGACATAAACCAAGAGATAACTAGGGGGTCGCTTAGGCTTGATAGAGAAATTAAGCTTGAAATCAGATCGTGCGAAACAGAAGCGGTTTGGCCAATTTTCCAAAAACATCACTATTTATCTGGGAAAATAAATAAATCGGCATCATCTTTCGTTGCGCTATACAACGGAAAACCTGTGGCTATGACTTCTGTAATTGCTTTCCCTAGCGGCAATTGGAAAAACGGGTGGCGAGGGCACAGAACTGTTGTGCTGCCTGAATTTCAGGGGTTGGGGATTGGCACTGCGCTTTCTGATACTGTTGCTAGATACATAGTGGAGTCAGGGTGTCGGTTTTTCTCCAAGACAGCTCATCCCGCTATGGGTGAGCATAGAAATAAAAGCGATCACTGGAAAGCGACCAGCAAGAACATGGTATTAAGAAAAGATTATAAGTCAGGGCGAAAAACAAAAGAAGAAGGGCATAAGCTCAAACATGCAAGCAGGGTTTGTTATTCACATGAGTTTGTTTTGCCTACTGATTCGGAGATTATATGACACCATACCACAAGCTGCCATACCACAAGCTGCCAAAGCAAGAGCGCACCGACATGCTGCGTAAAGCTGCTAAGATTTCGGCTAGGCTTAACCCAGACTATCAGATGAGCGCGGAGCAGGTTAGGTGGTTTAGGTTTATGCGGGGTGAGAAATGAAAATCAAAGCACGCGTTAAGCGCACAGGCGAAGAATTGACACTAAAAAGCTTTGGGTTTGGTTACGTTGATGCTAAAGGGCGGTTTTACCATAAGACAGCTATTAGATTATTGGAGATCATTAAAGATGAAAATTAAACTACTAACAGAAAACGCAATCGCGCCAAAGCGAGCAACGGAACACGCAGCAGGTTATGATATTTTTTGCAGTGAGCATATCACGCTGATACCTAGTGCGCGTGCGTTAATCAGTACAGGTTTTGCAATGGCAATCCCGCACGGTAAGGTGGCCTTGATTTGGCCGCGTTCAGGATTGGCTGGCAAGTTTGGTATTGATTCTTTGGCGGGCTGCGTTGATAGCGATTACCGCGGAACCGTGAAAGTAGCACTAATCAATCACGGCGATGCAGTAGTCGAATTCAAGGCAGGCGATAGAATCGCTCAAATGCTAATACAGGACGTTTATCAGGAACCAGTGGTAATCGTAGATGACTTAGACGACACACAGCGCGGCGCTGGTGGATTTGGATCAACGGGGTATTAATTATGAACTTAAACAAAAAATCACGCTTAGCAAGCCTATTACTGACAGTTTTACTTGGCCCACTTGGGTTGATGTACTCAAGCGTGGTTGGCGGGTTTATCCTGCTAGTTATTGCAATACTGACTATTCCGACAGTGTTCGGACCGCTAATTTGTTGGGGCTTGGCTGTAATTATCGGTGACGGCGCTACGCATAAGCATAACAAAAGCGTTGAGAAATTCGAGCAGCTAATGACGGTGAAGCAAAATGCGCGTTTATAAAATCGCCGCACAGGTTGCGCACAGCGGAAAGCACTTAGAAACTGAGATTGCGGCTCATATGATGGTTGATGCCTTAGAGCTTTTCGATTTATGGCTAGATGACCAAGGCGTTTGCATGACGGCACTTAACGAGCTTGATGTCAGCGAGGTTGTGCAGTAGAGCTAATCAACCAACCCTAACCCGACCAATGCAATGCGACCTTGGCGAAATGGGAGCGTAAGCCACGGTTTGCGCATAACATACAGCCGCTAGTACATTGGATGTGTTAGCGGCTTTTTTATTGGCTGCTGATAGGCTATACTGACAGGTATGTTTATTAATGGGTTTTGAGTATGGCGAGGCCGACAATTTACACAGACGAGCTTGCCGAAGATATTTGCAAGCACATTGCAGGCGGTCGCTCTTTGCGCGAATATTGCCGCGAAGAAACAGCGCCCAGTACGTCAACAGTATGTCGCTGGATAGTTGGAAAGCCTGAGTTTTGGGAACAATATCGCGAAGCGAGGGAGGCGGCAGGCTTTGCTCATGCTGATAAAATGATTCACCTAGCCGAGCTTATCGAGACCGGCGGCATTGAGCATCAAGCCGCTAAAGTGATGATGGATGCTTACAAATGGGCTGCTGAGCGAATGGCCAGCAAGCATCACGCTCCTAAACAAGAGATTGATCACAAGAACACTGACGGCTCACTTAATCCAGCTAACGCTGCTGCCGCTGTTTTGTCAGCGCTTGAATCTAAATATAAGGATTGATTACAAGTTAAAATAAGGGTATCATAACAAGATACATCAGGAGATACCCTTATGCCTTACCACGTTTACTTAATATCATGCTCATCCAGCGAAAAGAAATACGTAGGGATAACAAGTAAAGGTTATTTACGTAGATTTTCAGACCATAAATGGCACGCCAGAAAAAACGGCAAATGCTCTGCGCTTTACGCCGCCATTAGAAAACACAGGCATGAATCCTTTTCCGTGAAGCTGCTAGAGGTTTGCAATACATTCAGAGAGGCAAACGACAGGGAGGTTCACTGGATAAAAGAGCTTAACACTCTATCCCCTAACGGCTATAACCTCACTACTGGCGGTGATGCCGGAACCATGTCAAAAGAGACTCTAGCTAAAATGTCCAAAAGAATGAAAGGAAAGCCGCTGCCAAAGAAGAACGTAGACGGGTTAATTGCTGCATGGGCAAATCCCGAAATACGAGCTAGTCGTTGCGAAAAAATAAAAGAAGCCATGAATCGCCCAGAGGTCAGAAAGCAAACATCTGAGAGACAGAAAGGCGTAAAGAAATCAGAGACCCACATAAAAGGCATTCGGGCAGCGAGGTCTAGCAAAGTTAAATGCGTTGAAACTGGCGTGATTTACGAGGCGATAATTGATGCGGTTTACTGGATAAGAGCGACAACGGAATATAAAAAAGCCAGCACCGCAAAAATATCAAGAGCAACAAAGCGCGAAGATTATACTGCATACGGTTACAAATGGCAGAGGGTGCAAAATGACTCCTAACGAAATAGCCAATAACAGAACCGACCTATTCACCTTTACAAAAACAATGTTTAAGGCGCGAAAGGGTGCCGATTTAAAGGAGAATTGGCACCAAAGAGCCATCTGTGAAGCACTTGAAAAGGTTGTAATAGGTAGAATAAAAAGACTGATAATTAACGTACCACCGCGATCTGGCAAAACAGAACTGGCAGTTATCAATTTTATTGCTTGGTGTATGGGTAACTTCCCTGATAGTGAGTTTATACACGCCTCTTACTCTAAACGTCTTGCATCTGCAAACGCTTACGCAGTAAGGGCTATTATGATGCACGAGAAATTTCAAGAGATATTCGACCACACTTCACTCGCTGGTGACAGTAAGGCTAAAGACGAGTTTAGAACGTCACAGGGCGGCTTGGTTTATGCTACTGGCGCAGAGGGCAGTATAACAGGCGTAGGAGCTGGAAAAATGCGCCCCACATTCGGCGGCGCAATTGTTATTGATGACCCACACAAGGCAGGTGAAGCAAACAGCGACACCATGCGCCAAAACGTGCTTGATTGGTTTCAGACTACAATGGAGAGCCGGAAAAACAGCCCTGATACACCTATCATAGTTATCATGCAGCGCTTGCATGAAAACGACCTGAGCGGATTTCTTCTTGGCGGTGGAAACGGTGAGCATTGGCATCATGTTAGCATTGCCGCGCTTGATGAAGATGATAAGTCTTTCTGGCCTGACCAATTCATCACCGAGGATTTACACAGGCAGCGCGCCAGCAATTCTTATGTATTCGCTGGGCAGATGATGCAAACACCTGCACCCGTTGGCGGCGGTGTATTTAAAACGGACTGGTGGCGATATTACACGACACTGCCAAACCTGACGCATAGAATGATTTACGCTGATACAGCTATGAAAACAGGGCAGGAAAACGATTACTCTGTTTTTCAGTGTTGGGGTAAAAGCGCAGAGGGAAAAATTTACTTAATAGACCAAGTGCGGGGGAAGTGGGAAGCGCCGCAGCTACGCCAGCAGGCTTTAGCTTTTTGGGCTAAGCACAAGCAACAAACAAACGGCACGTTAAGACAATTTAAAGTTGAGGACAAGGCGAGCGGTACAGGCTTAATACAGCAGCTAAAGCAAGAGGGCTTACCAATATCAGGCATACAGCGCAACAAAGACAAGATAACGCGCGGGTACGATGCTGCGCCAATGGTCGAAGCTGGCAACGTGTATTTGCCGGAAGCGTCCCCGTTTTTAGGTGACTTACTGCATGAGCTTTCTTTGTTTCCAGCAGGCAAGAATGACGACCAAGTGGATCCGCTAATGGACGCGATTGACGATATGTTGATCACGGTATCGGCTGTATCCGTCAAAATATACAAACGCCGCTAAGTTGTTTATACTGTCAAGAACTATTTATAAGGTCTGACCACTATGAGCAGCAAGCCGCATTTTAAAGCCAATACAGTCGCTAAATTCTTGGCGCTTAACTCAGTACGAAGGGAGTTTATTAGCCAATTCGCTAGTGCGCATCTATCTGGCACTAAGCATAATAAGTCTTACGCTGAGTACGGTTATAAGGAAGCACTTGATTTCTTTTTCTTTTATTCAGCGTACACACGTATTGGTTTGGGCGCTGCGGTAATTGACCGCCTTGTTTCGATGTGCTGGCTGCATGAACCTGTTGTTCGCATTGACGAAGAAACCACAGACGAGCAGCACGAGGAACTGGCCGAGCGTTTAGAGTTATGGCCCATAATGGCGCAGCTTGACGCAATGCAGTGTGTGGGTAACTACGCTGGCTTGTTTATCCGTGTTGCAGACGGCCAAAAACCAGAAAAGCCATTAGGCAGGTTTAAGCAAGGTGCAATCTTGGAGGTTGTACCTTGCTGGCAGGGGCAGCTTACCCCCAGCGCTATCGACAATAACCCGCAATCAGCCCGCTACGGCTTGCCGGAGTCTTACACGTATCATCAGCGCGGCGTATCTCAGCAAAACCAGCGTGACGGTAACGAGTCGATAACCATTCACCATAGCCGCATATTAATCTGGAATGAGGGTGCAGCAGGTAACACGATTTACGGCACTAGCCGATTAGAAAAGGTTTATAACGCCCTAGTCGATTGGGAGAAGTTGCGCGGAGCAGGTGCAGAGGGTTTCTGGCGTAACGCAGCAATGCGCGGCGTATTGGAAGCGGCAGACGCGACCAGCGGACAGATGCCAAGCGATGAGGAAATGGAGTCGTTAACTGAAACAATTATGGATATGATGCAGAGCTTTGACTCACTACCGTTCCTTGGCGGTATGAAGCTTAACACGCTAAGTACGTCAATGCCTGACAGTAAAAGCCACGCTGAAATCGTGCTAAATGACGTTGCAGCCGGTGCGGGCTGGTCAGCTAAAGGGCTTGTCGGTGCGCAAGAGGGCGTATTAGCAGGCGGGCAAGATACCGACATGGACAGACTGACCGCACAGTCTCGCCGCACTAACTACCTCAGCCGTATGATTAAGCGCTGGCTTAAATGGCTAGAGGCTCATACGGATTATGATGCGTCAGGCAAGTGGATCGAATGGCCAGACTTAATGGCTCCAAGCGACACGATGCGCCTAGCTAATGCTCAAGTGATGTGGAATATGCGCGACCCAATGACGGGCGAAAAAGTATTCGAGGCGTCAGAAATCCGCGAGCTTGCCGGATGGGATGCGAAAGCGCCGGAGATTGAAGAAGAAAGCTTTTTGGATGGTGAGTGATGGCTTGCTTCTGCTGCAACTCCAAAACCGACCCGACCCAGACCGGTCGTCAACGCCGTGAGCTATTCAAGCAAATACGCGAACGGCTCAAGGCCGCTTACAAAGAAGTCAAGGCGCTGATTGAGTCGATACCGCACACTGTTGAGACTGTGCCAGATAGTTTCGTTACCAATCGCCAGCGGTACACGTACCAACTAACGGGGCGCGACATTAACAAAGAGATTGCTGCTATCTTGGCGCGTTATTTTGGCACCGGTGCAGACCTGCCGCCTAGGTGGTTTTTTACACAGCCGATTGATGAGGCTTATCAGCAAGGCACGCTACAATCAGCAACTAGGCTTGCAGCGTTTGCAAGTGATGCGCTGACAGAAGCACAACTTCGTAACGTACTGATGCAGCCTGCTTACTTGCGGCGTATTGAGCTGCTTAATAGTCGCGTGTTCGAGGAAATGAGGGGTTTTGTATCGGACACTGCCGCAGACCTTGCAAGGGTGCTGGCGCAGGGCATAGGTCGCGGTGTGGGCATCCGTACAATCACAAGCGACATTGCAGAGCGGTTTGACGTGTCGCGTTCGCGGGCTGAGCGCATAGCTCGTACCGAGGTCGGGCAGGCTCAGCGCACCGCAAGGCGCGAGCAGGCAACCGAGGCGCGTGACGACTTAGGGCTTGACGTTGCACTGCAATGGATTAGCGCACTAGCGCCAACAACGCGCCCGACGCACAGTGCGCGGCACTTAAAGATTTACACGATTGAAGAAGTTGCGGATTTTTATTCCGAAGATGGGAACGCGATCCAGTGCCTTTGCACTCAGGTTGAAGTCATCAAGACAAGCGAGGGAAGAATACTAGGCGAAAGGAAGTAGGGCGCTAAGCGCCCCTTTTATCTTAGTCAACAACCTTCAAGTAAATGGGCAGTTTATCTGGCAAGCCGCTGCAATCGTGAAAAATCCAACAGCCATCCTCAGGAAACCCCTCACATCTGCTATATGAAATTTTGAGACGCTTCATTTGCTTTTGCGCAGGTATCTTGATGTCAGAAATGTATGAGCGACTTGTGCAATATCTTAGTTTAATCATTTATCTCACTCCGTTATTGTTTGCATCAGTATATACCCTGCATCCTACTTATCAACCTTTTTCACACTGGTCAGACCAGAAGTTGACATGCAACACAAACGGCTCTAAACTACTAGCAATAGCTTATGGAGCCGTTAATGCAGCATCTAACGTACCTAACGAACAAGGTTAACAATAAAGCCATTCGTTCAATTAAGAACGACCGTGGCGATCTTGTTTATGTAATCCCCTCGTTTACGATGGTTTTTGACAGTGTTTTGAACGGTGGCCTTTATCCTGCCGCCGAGATAACCAAGTCTTACCACTTGCTAGATGGCACTCCTGCACCTTGCGGCCATCCTGTTAACTCCAAGGGGGAGTACGTCAGCGCATCATCAGAAGATGGTGTTCTGTATTACCAGTGCGGCATTTTTAATAAAAATGCACAGCTGGTTATTGACGATAAATGGGGCGGCAGGGTTTACTCTGAAATGCACATTCACGTTGAAACCGCAATGCTTTCAGAGCGCGGACGCAGAGTTATCGAGGCGATAGAGGCTGGTGAACCTATCCACACATCAACGGGTGTGCTTTGCATCCCTGTTGAGCAAGAGGGTGTTAATGCTCAGGGCGTGCCTTATACGTGGGTAGCCACTGAAATCTCTATCGACCATAACGCAGTGCTACTTGACGAGGACGGCGCAGCAACACCAGCAGACGGCGTGGGCTTGCTAGTCAATCAAAACCTATTTAAAACGGTACAGCGCGACGGCTTGCAAATGACCGTTAACACTGTATCAGTTAATCAGCATCAACCGGAGCCGCTAACAATGCTCGATCAGATGCGCCAATTACTAACCGAGTTTTTCCACAATAATCGCGCACCAGCGCAAACTAACCAAGAGGGCGAAGATATGAGCTTTAAAGCGCATATTGAAAAAACCTTGGAAGATGCGAAAGTCGATTTCTCGAACATGACGGACGAAGAAAAGATTAACGCATACGACAAGGCCATTAAAGGCAGTGCCGCAGACGAGAAGGCGAACGAGGACGGCAAGGCCGAGCCTAAAGGTGAGCTTGCTGCGAATGCTGCATTAACTAAATTAATTGCTGATCAAATTGCTGCCGCGCTAAAAGCGAACAAGCAAACAGAAGAAGCCGAACAGCGCAAAGCCTTAGCCGAAAAACTAGGCTTAGACGCTACCGAAGCTGCTTCTATGTCAGTTAACAGCCTGCAAAAGCTGTTAGAAAAAACCACTAGCAACGCGCCAGCTTATGGCTTGGCTGGTGGCCAGATGAACGTAAACAGTGCGTCAGCGTTAACGCTTGACGAACTGCCAGAATAAGGGGTTACGCTATGGGTAATCGTGTTTATGTCGGCCCTGCTCAAAGCAAGGTAGACGTTAAAGAAAAACCAGCCGCAGTCGCCATTTTGCCTGGTCAAGTTGTGCGCTTAAACGCTGGCGCTTTTACGTTAGCTGGTGCTAATCAATCCGGTTTAGTGTACTTTGCCGGTGATAACATTTTAGGCGAGCGCAACCAAGCCTATGCAGCCGGTGACACTGTGCAGGGCTATCGACCATCGAGCGGCGAATACTACGACTTAGTGTTAGCGGCATCTCAGAATATCGCAGAAGATGCGCCATTGACGACTAACGCCAGCGGTAACTTAGTCACCTTGGGCTCTAGTACTAGCGTTATTTGTTACGCTGCCGAGGCTGTTACTACCGGTGCAGGTGGTACTGGCGTTATCCGCGTTTACGTGAAATAAGGGGCTTAATCATGCCAATGTATTTAGATAAAACCATTGTCGCTAATAGCGGCAATGCAAAGATGCAACACGCGGAGATTGTAGCCAATCGCAAGCGCTGGGAAGCACAAGAGAAGCATCACGAAACGTTGATGGGTTTGCGCTACAATGCCGCAGCCCGTTTACCTGCTGATGCTTTCCGCGACTTTGACAAAAACATCAAGCGTATTATGGCTGGCGATGAAGGTCAGAACATCGTTAACTTGCTACCTGTTCGCTCGTTGCCGGTGGGCAAGATTGTAGCCGAGTATGCCAAGGCATCAGACTCAGGCTCAGCCAAGGCTACGCTGTCAGGTCGTAAAGCGCATCAGTTAGACCGCGCTGCGTACACTTATGACAACGCCCTCGTGTTAATCCATGATGACAGCTTTGGTCGTCAATGGCGCGAAGTTGAAGCTATGCGCTCAGAAGATT
This sequence comes from uncultured Rheinheimera sp., assembly GCA_964577005.1. Classification (GTDB taxonomy): domain Bacteria; phylum Pseudomonadota; class Gammaproteobacteria; order Enterobacterales; family Alteromonadaceae; genus Alishewanella. Next base: position 8,680 of record CAZNXI010000011.1, on the reverse strand, counting down.
TTGACGCACTGCAAGATGATCAGGCAAACAGCGTCCGCGCCGTAGCTCGCTCTATTGCCAACCATGTTGTTTTAGGCGTAACTGGTGTTGAGTATAAAGACGCTCAGGCGTTTGGTATGAAAACCAGCCCCAACACGCAGCCGATGAACTTAGGCGCTGGTGGTGTTAACGTTGACCTGACAGACCCTACGGCGACTTATGCAGACTTCGAAAAAGCTTTCGTGGCTGCTTTGAAAGTTCTGCAAGGTAAAGCAAACAACGTTATGGCCCCGATCACGTTTGCACTGTCAAGCGAGATTTGGTTTAACTCCCTGCGCCGTGGCACGACTGATACTAGCTTTGAAACTATCTTAGCTGCGTTGAAGCGTATTCCCGGCGTCGCTGATATTGTTATGACCAACGGAGAGCAATTGTCGGGTAACGAGCTCTTAGCATGGGCTAACACTGACCAATACATTCAGATCCAATCTGGTATGGCGGTTAACACTCAGCCTGTGGTACGTACTCAGTACAATGACGATTTCAACTTTGTAACATGGGGCGCTGCTGGTCTGCTGATTAAAGCTGACGCGGCTGGTCGTTCGGGTGTGCTTTATGCGAGAAATATCTAGTAAGTGCATAAAGCGGCACTTTGGTGCAAATGGTGAGCCGGTGGAAATCGGTTCTATCCATAACCGCGAGCCTGATGGTGTTTTTTTTGAAGCGGCAGAAGTTGAAGCTGAACCAGAAAAACAGATGAAGGTGGCAACGCCAAAACGACAAGCAAAAGACAAGGCTTAATAAGCCGCAAATAAGGGGCGAAAGCCCCTTTATTGTTACGAGGTAATTATGGTTTACACAGGTACGCAAGAGCGCACAATCTACCGCAAGTGGGCTGTTTCTATCCGCGCTAACGGTGGCGCAGTGTCGATACAGGTGCAAGTTGGTGCCGATTGGAATGAGGTGCTAAACGTCACCGCTAACGATGTAATCATCCTAGACGGCGGCGGCACAAGATACCGCATTGTTGCGTCAGGTGGTGCGTCTTATGAAATCAACTGATAACACGCCAGCAGTCTACAGCGCCATAAGCAAAGGCGTTTACAGCGCCTTTTATAAAGGCGTCAGGCCGTTGCAGGTGCTGCAGGTGCTGCCGTGCTTTGCCCTTCGCCTAGACGGTGTTAACACATTCATTCAGTCGCAAAACAGGCTGATTAACCCTAATGGGGACAATACGATTGAGTTTTGGACGCCTGAAGACTTTTCAGCATCTAGAGCAATTATCTCGCAAGGCATTACCAATCTAACCGCTTCGCGGGAATTTCAGTTGTTTACTAATAGCTTGGGTCAAATGTTCATGGTGATGGGTGGTACTTCTACGCAAATTGCTACAGGCGTAACACTCGGTCCATCTACTAAATACGGTATAGTGCAAACGGGCAATCAAGTACAGCTGTTTTTGGGTGGGGTTGACGGCACTCTACTCCGCACAACTACTGTGTCAGATGGTGGAGCTAGAGAACCTACAGCGCCGACAATGATAGGTGCAAGAAACAGCGGAGCATTAAACACGCCAGTTACGTTTTACAAAGGCCTTATGCCCGACATCCGCATAAACAACAACTACTACCCACTAGACGCTCGCAATCAGGCTATACAACTTGCGCAGCCTGACAATGGCAACCCACTAACCCTGTTCAACGTAGTGCCGGAGCAGTGGGAAGATATACCGTGCAACTTAAGGAAGACTCCAACTCCAATATGGTCACCGCCAGATTTTAGAGATAATTCATTTTTAGATTTAGATACCGAATTAGATTTACACATAGAGTTAGAGGAATAAACTATGACAAGACAAATACACTCAGCCCCTTCCACATGGGGGGTAGAAATGGAGAAGGCCAACAGCAATGCGGAGGAGTTGTATACTGCGGTTGAAGATTTGCAAAATCAGATTGGCGGTATAGCAGTATCCTCAGAAGATACTGAGTATGTCCGCAGCTTTGATTTTATGTATAACCCTAGCGGAAGTAGGGTAAATGATATTAACTTTGCAACTTACGATTTGACACTAGTTACACTAAATTCAGAGGCAGGTCACACAGGAGTAATTGGTTTTGACACTGTGGCAAACAGGACCGGTGCATTTAATGCTGGTATAAATATGACAATGTTTCCTGTTGGAACTGAAGCATCCGTAGTTGTTCACTTCAAATCTGCACCTACTGATTCAGTCATTACATTGTTACTAGGTACGTTTGTAATGGGTAACACGCTTCATAATGAGAGTGGATTGCAAGTTGGTAGTAGCAATGCAAGGATGAGAGTTTATACTGGGAGTTTAATTAGAGAACAAGATAGCAATCCTATCCCAATAACTCCTAGTACGTGGTATATCGCGAAGTATGAAATGTTAGCTAACGACACATTTAAAGTGTCGCTATTCAGTAGCAGTGGTGAGTTGCTTTATACTTACACCAGCACTCAAAACGTTTACACAAATTCTTCATCTATGCTTGGCGTTAAGATTAGCTCAAGTTCATCAACATCAGTTAAAACCACACCAATTTTAGACAAAATAGAAATTAGGGTTAAAATTAACCCAAGCAGGGTTAAGGTGTAACATGATGATTATGTTACAGATACTGCCACTGGTCAGCTTAGGGTTAACTTTATGAATATAGAACAATTTATTCAAGACGAGCAACTAAAGTTTGCTGTTATTGCTAAAGCAAGTTGGGAGGCGGACGAAGTGGCGCAGAGTATTTCGCCTAGTCCTAGAGCGTTCACGCATCAAGGCGTTGACATGGTGCTGCTGTCTATATGCGTTACGCAGGTTCAAGCGCTGCATGATTACGTACGAGGCGCTGTAGAGTACAACCTAACCGTTGGTACTGGTTTGGTTACGTTGTTGCTGCACAGCCAAGTGCAGGAGCTGTTAGCGGAAGAATAGCAACTCATCCGACCAATAAAGCCCGATAATGGTGTTATGCTGTTGTCGGTTTTTTTATTTGGAGAAACGGAAAGTGAATAAAAAAGAGTAAGAGCTTAAAAAAATAAAATTTTAAATATGCTTTATGACAAATGGAATTAGCGTGGTGACATTGTAGAGGTTGCGGAGTATTTATATAGTATTGGAGCTTTAAAACTCCCCTGATGCCGATGGGAGCCGCCGCCTTAGCGTATGACCTCCATCATAGTTTTCGCGGGCGGGTAGCGGGTAAATCGGATAGCCGAGGTGAAATTCCTTTCATGCAGGCTTGCCCACTGTGGCGTTAAGGGCTAAACTAACTAAGCAAGATAACTAGGAGGTATTTATGGCAGGCTCACCAAGACAAAAACCACGCGACAAGAAAACAAACACCAACCCACCTAAAGCGAAATGATCACAATCGAATACGTGCTGCTTGCTTTATGGCTTGCGCTTGTATTCAAAAATACAGCGGCATTAGTGCCGCTTGCTATCCTTTTTGCAAGCTCCATTTTATATCACTTCATCGACTCAGGATTTGCACTTCACTGCATAACTGCCACAATCTGCTTCACATTTGCGCAATCTAATTTTAAAATATGTGCTAAACTCAGGTGCGCGTTATTAGCGTCAGGTTGTGCCTATTGGATTGGGGCGCTAGATGAAATGCTTTACAATCACATAGTTAGTTGCCGAGGGGCTTATTACGATGTTATGCCTTATCTCGTTTTGTCGCTCAATGCCTACATTGCCGCGATAATATCACTAGACACCGGAGGACGTGGCATTGTGGGAGTATCTGCTAGATGGCTGCGCCTTGCTGTTGATCGCATGGCTAGGCTATAATACATACACGCGAATCCTTAACATAGTAAAAAACAATGACAAGAAACGATCTAGCAAACGCGATAACTGAGTATAGCCACACGCTAACGAGTAAGCTTGTGGCGATAGTTGGCGGCACGTCAGCAGTTTCGCACACTCCTGCCGGAAGTTGGTTTTCCAATGCGTTTAACTGGCTGGTTGATTGGCCTTGGATGTCGACGCTTTCATCTGTGGCGGTTATTCTGCTAATCATCGAGCGCAGCTTTATCGTGTGGGCTTATTATAAAAAACATAGGCGGGGTGAGCTATGAGCGTATTAACACAAGTCCAAATTTTTTACCCGTCAGCAACGTCGGATCAAGTCAACTTTTATTTATTCCCGCTACTGTCTAAGATTCAACCATGCTTGGACAACTACCCCGAAGAACAACAGGAGCAAGCCTTGGCGCTTTACTTGTTGCACGTGCTCATGCTCAATAACGGTGGGCAAGTTACAAGCGAGTCAACGCGCACAGGGGCGAGCCGTAGTTATGCAGCCATGCAACTAGGGGCGGGGTTAATGGCTACGCATTACGGTAATCAGTTGCTTGCATTATCAGGTGCAGCGGATTGCATTAAAGCCGTTGTTGATAAACCGCAGCGGTTTGCCCGTAGTTTGAACGGGGGCATTAAATGACCTTCGGCCTATTCGACAAGGTGACATATTGGACGCAAACCACAGCCGACCAGCCAGACCCTTTTGCCGCCGATGGCTGGTCTGCGCCTGCTACCATTGCTTGTGAATACGAAAGCGGTAGCGAAACAAAGAAAGATCAAAACGGCGCTGAGTTTATGCCGAGGACTGTGATTTACACCGCTCAGCCGATACCTAAAGGTAGTAAGATTGTCATTGGCGCATCTACCGCAGCAGCGCCACCGCCTAACGCTGAGACTGTCCGCGCAAGCCAGAATGGCACCGTGTTGCTGGGGCAGGGTAGTGAGTGGGAAAGTTATACGAGTTAACACCAAGCCGCTTTTATAGCGGCTTTTTTGTGCCTGATTGACCTATCTGGTCAGACCAGCTAAACTAGCAGTAATTAACTACAGGGTTTAGCAATGGCAAAAGTCACCAATACTTTTACCAAGGCGCTTAAGCAAAAGCGTAAACAGTTTGAGCGCGAATTAAAACGCCGCTTAACTGCGTCAGCTATTGTTGTGCAGGCTAAAGCTATGGAGTATACGCCGATTGAATATGGCGCATTACAGAACAGTCAATACCGTGAAGCCGTAAAGGGCAACAGCATAACTATCGGATATACCGCTGATTATGCCGCAGCACTGCATGAGCGTGACGACTGGAGTCCTAGACCTGTTGACCAGAAAGACGGGCCAGCATGGAACCCTAAAGCAAAGCCGCAGTTTTTGACTAAAGCACTCGAAGAAAAGCGACCAGAAGTCATGAAGATATTATCAGGAGCGTTACAGCTATGATTGACGACCTGATAAACCAGCTTAGAAAGACGAGCTGCCCCGTTGCAACTGACCCGTTTAGCGTTTGGCGCGATGATGATCAGTTGCCGTTTAGAAACCTGCAATCAACGCCACTGCTAATCCGTCAACAGCCTAGCGATAACGACCCACAGCTTTATACAGCGACTTACGACCTGTTTTTGCACAGTGCGGCTAATGTTGATAATGCCGAGATGAACGCCTTGCGCATCAAAGCTGAGGCGCTGATTGATTGGATTAACGATAACTGGATTGACACAGCAACCGACACAATCGGTTTTGACATTCAGAGTGGTTTATCTGGCCCATTTAAAGACGGGCAAGGCAGATGGATTTTTTCTTTTGTCGTGCGTCAACAGCTAGACCCTAAATTAACATCCCTTTGGGGTGAATGTAACAATTAACTTAACGAGGTAACACCATGTCAGCAGGTATCAGCATCAAAGGACGTCAAATCCTATTAACAGTAGGCGGTCAACAAATTTTAGGGCGCACCTCTAAAGGGCGCGAAATCACAAACGAGTTTCAAGATACTACGGACGAGGACGACAACGGCGTCCAGACGTTTGACGCAGTGCCAACTATGCGTAGCGAAACGTTCACTGTTGAGTTGATGGTCAAAAACTTAGAGATGCTGCGAGCTATTTTACAGCTTGGGTCGCAAATGTATGCTTGCGTTTGGACTTATCCTGACGGCTCAACTGTTACGGGTGATTACGTACTAAATAGCTATAGCGAAACAGCGCCAAGTAACGAGGCAACCACTGCAACTACATCATGGACTCGCTCAGGTAACTCTGTATTTGTAGCGGGCGCAGGTAATTAATTATGAGGCTAACTCCATTTACCGCGCGAGCTGTCGAGATCAGTTTCAATGGCGAAGTGCGCGAAATTGAAATGAGTTTCAGCACGATTCAGGCAATGACGCATAACATCGGCAATCTAACAGATTACGCAATGCACATTTACCGCGTAGCTGGTCAAATGGAAGTGCCTGACGCGGTAAGATTATCGGCGTTTTATACCGAGCTTTTACGTGTTGCGCGTTTCCGCTACGAAGGCAAGCCAGTGACGGCAGATATGATTTACCAAGCGGTATTGCAGTCACCTGCTGAACTGTCAGGCTTAATCGACTCGTGCTTCGCTGCTGCGTTAATTATCTGTCCCGTATCTGATAAATTAGAAGATGCGCCGGAGACTGACACAGCAAAAAAGCCGAAGGCCCGCAAGTCGAAGGTTGCTGGATAGCGCGACTGTATTGCGGCGCTGTTACTCAGTTAAACATACAGCCGTCTGAGTTTTGGCGCATGACTCCAGCAGAGCTTTATGTGTTATGGGATTATCGGATAGCAACCGATCCAAACTACAAAAAGCACAAAGAGCGGCAAGAAATGTATGAGGTATTGATGGCGCACGAGGAATTGCTATGACCATGATCGGCTCTATTAGTGCCAAAATATCAGCAGACGACAGCGAGTTTCAGCAGTCTGTAAAAAGGACCGTCTCAGGCGCAGGGACAGCAGCTAGAGCGATGACCGCTTGGGGTGCTGCCGCTGCTGGCGCTGCCGTTGCCGCTGGCGCTGCTATATTCAAAGCCACCGCCGAAAGCATTAAACAGCTTGACGCGCTATCATATGCCGCTAATACCAGTGTTGCCGATTTGCAGCGCATGGCGTACGGCTCGCGCACAGTTGGTATCGAGCAAGATAAACTTGCTGACATATTAAAAGACGTGAACGATAAGATAGGCGATTTTAACGCAACCGGCGCAGGCCCAATGGCTGATTTTTTCGAAAAGATTGGCCCTAAAGTTGGCATAACTGCGCAGCATTTTAAAAACCTATCTGGACCCGAAGCGCTACAGCTTTACGCGTCAAGTCTGGAAAAAGCCAACGTGTCACAGGCTGAAATGACGTTCTACATGGAGGCGCTTGCATCCGATAGCACGTTATTAACGCCGCTGCTACGCGACAACGGAAAAGCTATGGGCGAGTTATCAGCCGAGGCCGAGCGCTTAGGGATTGGGTTGTCTGAAATTGACGTTGCCAAGGTTCAGCAGGCTAACGCAGCCATGGCAAAAGTGGGTGCGATAACTGACAGCGCCGCGCAACAGTTTACTATTGCGTTTGCGCCAGCCGTAGCAGCAGCAATTGAAGAAGTTGTAATGCTTGCCGAGGAATTTGGCGGCTTTGGACGTGTTGCGGAGAATATTTTAGACGGAACCGTTAAGGCTGTAGGCGTATTGGGCAACAGCTTTCGCGGTATTCAGATAATTGTAAAAGGTCTTGAGTTAGGGTTTGAGGCATTCTCATTTGCCATTAACCGCATATTTTTAGCCGTTAGTCGCAGTGTTGACAGGCTTATAAATGGCGCTATTGCAAGCATAAACGGGCTTACACAAAACCTTAACAAGATACTACCGGGTGAGGGCATTGGCGCTATAGAAGCGTTCCTAAACCCCGCCACAAAGTTGTTCGATGAAAACACGGCACACTGGGAGCAAGCTATAGCAGGCACATTGGCAGAAATGCACAATCTCGCCATGCAGGAGCTACCAAGCCAAGCTATAGAGCGCTGGGCTGACACCGTTAAAGCTAAAGCGGCCGAGGCGGCAGAAGCAACGGCAGCGGCAATGACAGGTCGTAGCGCCCAAGGCGGTGAAGGCTCGCCAGTTGATACGCCGCAGGGTTTAAGCGAAGACGAGCTAAAGGCTATCGAGCTTAGGCTTGATCATCTGCGTCAGGCTGGTATGACTGAGTTAGAGCTAAAGCAAATGCAATACGACATGGATCATGAGCTACTAATCACAGCACTTGAGAATGAAGCATTGACGCGCGAAGAGTATAACCAATTAGCACTTGAAGCGGCACAGCGACATGCTGATGAAATAACCGAGATTGATAGAATAGCTGCTGAAAAACGCATTGCCATGGAAGAAGCCGAGCGACGCGCGAAAATGTCAGGCGTGAAAAATATGTTTAGTAACTTGTCGCAGTTAATGAATACCGGTAGTCGTAAAATGTTTGAGATTGGCAAGGCGGCAAGCTTAGCTAATGCCATTGTAAGCGCATATGAAGCCATCACAAGCAGTTACGCGGCAGGCTCTAGGATTGGTGGACCACCAGTAGGCGCGGCGTTTGCTGCTGCGGCTGGTGCTGCATCATTCGCGCAAGTCAAGGCTATCCAATCGCAATCGTTCAGTGCGGGTGCTGGTGGTGCTGGTATGTCATTTCAAAATGGTCAGCCAGCGATGAACGCAGGTGGCGCAGTTGGTCCCGCTCAGCCATCGCGAAACATCAGCATAAGCCTGAGCGGTTCGACCTTTGGTGCAGGTGGCATACGCGATCTAATTCAGCAGATAAACGGCGAGCTAGGCGACGGCGTGCGGCTTGGTGTTGCGGGGTAGATAAAACTGGT
>CAZNXI010000010.1:34764-36884 GCA_964577005.1 uncultured Rheinheimera sp. | reverse complement strand
GCCATTTAGCAGACATGCTGCATCTTGAATTTTATGATTCTGATCAGGAAATTGAACGCCGTACTGGCGCAGATATTGCCTGGGTTTTCGATTTGGAGGGTGAGGAAGGATTCCGTGTGCGTGAAGAAAACGTCATTCAGGATTTAACTGAGCTTCAAGGTATAGTACTGGCTACCGGCGGTGGTTCAGTGTTAAGCAAAGAAACGCGCAATCGCTTATCTGCAAGAGGTATAGTTGTCTATTTGGAAACGCCTATTGAAAAGCAGGTAGCTAGAACACAGCGTGATAAAAAGCGGCCTTTACTGCAAACTGAAGAAGAACCGAAAGAGGTGCTTGAGCGGTTAGCTGCTGAGCGTAATCCACTTTATACTGAGATTGCTGACTTCACAGTGCGTACTGACGATCAAAGTGCGCGCGCGGTCGCTAATCAAATAATCGAACAACTTGGTTTCTAAACATCGATCTTAACTAACAGGGAGAGCTGCTAATGCAAAAAGTTGAGGTACAACTTGGCGAACGCAGCTACCCTATCAATATTACCCATGAGTTTACCACTTTACTGCCTGAGTTAGCTGCAGCGGCTCAGGTAGTCATCATTTCCAATTCAGTGGTAGCAGAGCATTACTTACAACCTGTTATCAGCTTGTTTGAACAACAGCCGCTACATTTTTTATTACCTGATGGCGAAGCGCATAAAACCTTAGCGTCTTTTGAGCAGGTTTTATCTTTTTTACTCGAACAGAGAATGTCACGTGATCTGGTGTTAGTTGCTTTGGGTGGGGGCGTTATCGGCGATCTCACCGGTTTTGTGGCTGCCTGCTACCAACGTGGTGTAAGGTTTGTGCAGATACCCACGACTTTGTTATCACAAGTGGATTCCTCGGTTGGCGGTAAAACTGCCGTGAATCATCCTCTTGGTAAGAATATGATTGGTGCCTTTAAGCAACCTGAACAAGTTGTGATCAATACTGCGGTGTTACAGACTTTACCGCAGCGTGAGTTTGCGGCGGGCATGGCTGAAGTTATTAAATACGGCTTACTCGGTGATAGACAATTTATTGATTGGCTGTTGCAGCATGCCGAGGCTATACGCCAACATGATGCCAGTATCTTAGCCCAGATGATTCGGCATTGTTGCCAGATGAAAGCGGATATTGTCAGTCGTGACGAGACAGAGCAAGGCGAAAGAGCCTTGCTGAATCTTGGTCATACCTTTGGCCATGCAATCGAGGCCTTTATGGGTTATGGCACCTGGTTGCACGGTGAGGCTGTAGCTGCAGGAATGATGATGGCGGCTAAACTGGCGCATAGTCGTGGTTGGTTAACGGCCGCAGAGGTCGAGGTTTGCTCGGCATTATTAATGGCGTTCGATTTACCTATTGCTCCACCGCCGGCAATGTCTATTCATGATTTTCTTCCTTATATGAAAACAGATAAAAAAGTGAAAGCTGGTAAAATGCGTTTTGTGTTACCCACCGCTCTGGGTAAAAGCAGTGTTGTCGCAGATGTCACTGAGAGCGAGTTACTGCAAGTTTTTGCCTGATGAAAATCCGAGGCCTACAACAGCAATTGGCCAACTCTACTTATCTGCTGCCTTCGCAGCGTGATTTATTGTCACGTTTGTTGTTTCAATTGGCTTTTAATGACTTTACTCGACTGGCCATCTTTGGCCCTAAAGGCAGTGGCAAAAGCACCTTAGCGTTGACCCTTGCCGAGTTATTCTCCGAGTGCGAAGAGATCCCTGTCAATGTTGCGCTGTTGCAAGCCCCTATTGCCATTGACCAGCTAGTGACCCAACTTGGGCAGCAATGGTTTGCCGACGCGCATCTAGCCACTACGGAGCTTGAGCGTAAACTTGCCCAAGAATCCTCTTCGACCGAATGGATTTTAATTATTGATGACCCAGAGCAATTAACGGTAGAGATGCTTGAATGGTTGGCTAGTTTAGCCGTAAGAACTTTTATGTTTTCAGGTTCGGCACAGCAGGATGTGCAGTTAAATTTAGCTATTCCAACCCTAACACTGGCTGATTGTGAACACTTATTGCAGGCTGAAAAACTTAATCCTTTGTTGCTGGCCGAGCGGTTTGCGAATTGTCAGGGGAGTTTATATCAGGTACT
>CAZNXI010000010.1:0-34664 GCA_964577005.1 uncultured Rheinheimera sp. | reverse complement strand
CAACTTGCCGTTTTATCAACTGAAAATGCGTTAAGTCTATTTAGGCAAAATTATCCGCAATTAGCCATTTTGGTGTATCAAAGAAGTTGGCAGGGTAAAGCACAATGGATTATTGTGAGCACACCTTTTACCAATACCATTCTGGCTAAACAATATATTGAGAAGTTACCAAAGTCTCTAAATTCGAGTGGACCTTTCATCAAAACGGTTGGTGCGGTACAACAGGAAATACAAGCCTGGCAACGTTTAAAACTGGCTAAGACCAATCAGGGTAATTAAGTGGTACAAAAGAAAAGTCGGGCCTTTTTGAAATGGGCTGGCGGCAAATATAATCTTGTCGCACAGTTACAACAGCACCTACCAGAAGCTGATTGCCTGGTTGAGCCCTTTGTTGGTGCTGGATCGGTATTTTTAAATACGCATTATCCCAAATATCAGTTAAATGATATCAATGCTGACTTAATAGACTTATACAAAATTATTCAGCATCAGCCAGAAAGTTATATCGCCGATGCGAAAACACTCTTTACTGCTAGTGCAAATCAACGCAGCAGTTATTTAGCATTTAGACAGGAATTTAATGCTGCAACAGATCCTTATCAGCGGGCATTATTATTTTTGTATTTGAATCGGCATGGTTATAACGGCTTGTGCCGGTATAATTTATCTGGAAAGTTTAATGTTCCCTTCGGAAGTTATAAAAAGCCCTATTTTCCGGAAGCTGAGCTTTATTTCTTTGCAGAGAAATCGCAGCAGGCCGAGTTTTTTTGTTGTTCCTATCAACAGATGTTTCAACAGTTACAACCTAATTACGTTGTTTATTGCGATCCTCCTTATGTACCTTTAAGTAAAACTGCCAGTTTTACCAGCTACGCAAGGCAAGGCTTTACGCTTGATGATCAAGCACAACTAGCTATCTTGGCAGAACAGTCGCAAGCAGCCGGAACCAGTGTCTTGATCAGTAATCACGATACCACTTGGACGCGTAAAATTTATCATCAAGCCGAATTGCACACGATAGAGGTTGCACGTTCAATTAGTCAGAAAGGCCAAAGCAGAGGTAAAGTTGCTGAAATATTCGCGCTTTATCTGGCAAGTAAGCGCTGATGCTACAAAACATGTTCAGGGTTAACTGAGTACAAGTGATACGATTAACATAAGAATACCGATAAAAACCAGAGCGAATACTAAGGCTGTCACGATATAAGGCAAGGCACTGTTACTTTGAAAATCTTTGACACGCTGTTGCTCTGACTGAACACCAATAAAGGCACCTAGTACGGCTTTGACAATTTGCAATAGTGAGGCTTTGCGCGTACTCATCAGTAAAAGTATTAGTTTTTGCTGCTAGTCGGCAGCAAACGAGTCACCAGCTCTAAAAAATCGACGAAATGAAATTGCGCTGAACGGCTATCGCCTGATAGCCAACTGCCCCAGCTACGTTGTGAAGCCGAACAGTTCTCCGTTGCCGAAATCACGCAATGCTGGCTGCTATCCATCTGCCAAACAGCAAAAGCTAACAATACGCCGGCTGCACAAAGCAGAGGTTTGCCAGTTTTGTTAAGTTTCATGTTAATTCCTGTTAACGTCTTGCTTGGCGATGATGATAGTACATAATGTCACCAGACACAAGCTGATTATTTATTAAGCGTTGTGTCTGGCGAGGAGAGTTTACATTATGGCATTGCTGCGTAGTTAAAAGCCTTTAGAGACGCCAAAAATGACGCGGCTATCACAAAGCGTACATTCTTTAATGTCGGTATCGATATAAGCCAGTGATAAGCCTAAACCTAATACTTCTGTACTCAGTGTTACGCCATAGTCTAAATAACTGGCTGAGCTATCGTCGCTAAATTCGTTTTGACCGATATGAAAGTCTAGACTAAGTTGTTCGGTTAGGGCCAAGCTGTAGCCGGCGTAGATATAATAATAGGTACCCGTATTGGCATAATAATCATCACTATATGTTAAACCTAGTGTGATATCTTTATAGGAAACTGAGCCATAGAGTTCCCAAAAATTTGAACCGGCAAATTCTGTATTGGGATAGCCATAACGCATAATGCCCACATCGGCAGACCAGCCTTCTGCGATATCACCACTCCAACCGAATAACACATCTAATTCAAGCGTACCTTGACCACCAAAATCTACGCTTGAGCCCCAAACCGACAAGTAAAACCCAGTATCCCCCGCTAAAGTTAAGCCACCTTGAATGGCTGCCGCTTCATCAGTCTGAGAAATACCACGGAACGCATAATCAGAAACAAAGGTCAGATCCCCACTGACTTCTACAGCCTCAGCCTTAGAACTTAAGGCGCTTAAGGTAAAGAGTAAACTGCTACACGTTACAACTGAGAGTGTTTTTGCTAATTTCATTTTTTATGCTTCCCCTTAGATTAGTTTCAATATAACTATTTCCAAGATGTGTGCCAGTAAATTATTTTAAATAAAAACATAGCTTTGCATTTATTTCTGTCTTGTGACAATGACTGCGGTGCAACTTGATGGTGCAATTATGCTTGTTTTCTGTGCAGTCGTGTGACTGCAGGCAGGTGCATTTTAGATAAGAATTCAGTACAGTTTGCTTTTTCAAGGAGATGTCCATGCAACCTTATTTAATCGCTCCCTCTATTTTATCGGCTGATTTTGCTCGTTTGGGTGAGGATGTCAGCAGAGTCCTTACAGCGGGTGCTGATGTGGTGCACTTCGATGTGATGGATAATCACTATGTACCTAACTTAACGATTGGCCCCATGGTATGTCAGGCCCTCAGAAATTATGGTATTACTGCGCCCATTGATGTGCACTTGATGGTTGAACCGGTAGATGCGTTAGTACCGCAATTTGCTAAAGCCGGCGCCAGTATTATTACATTTCACCCGGAAGCGTCTAAGCATGTTGATCGCACGCTACAGCTAATTAAAGAGCAAGGCTGTCAGGCTGGGTTAGTCTTTAATCCTGCAACACCATTAACCTACTTGGATTATGTACTGGATAAGATTGATGTGGTGCTACTGATGTCGGTAAATCCAGGCTTTGGTGGCCAAAAGTTTATTCCTGCTACCTTGGACAAGTTAGCACAAGCTAAAGCCATGATTAAACAAAGTGGTTTACCCATTCGTTTGGAAATAGATGGCGGTGTGACGGTCGATAATATTGCAGAAATTGCAGCGGCTGGGGCGGATATGTTTGTTGCAGGCTCCGCTATTTTCAATAGTGCTGATTATGCGCAAACCATAGCTGCTATGCGCGCCAATTTAGCGAAAGTCAGCAACTAGCGGCTTTTTGCTGCGTTTCAGCCGGTAAAAGGTATAATGTTGACAAATTATTTTGTAACTGCAACAGGATTTGATACAGCATGAGTAGTAAACCCATTGTACTTAGTGGCGCTCAGCCGTCCGGACAACTGACGATTGGCAATTATCTTGGTGCCTTGCGCCAGTGGGATCAAATGCAAGATGACTATAATTGTCTTTATTGTATTGTTGATTTGCATGCTATTACGGTGCGTCAGGAGCCAGAAGCCTTACGAAGCGCTTCTTTAGATAGTTTGGCACTTTACTTGGCATGTGGTATCGATCCTCAGCGTTCAGCCGTTTTTATGCAATCACATGTGCCAGAGCACAGTCAGCTGGCATGGGTGCTAAATTGCTATACGCAATTTGGTGAGCTTGGCCGCATGACCCAATTTAAAGACAAATCAGAGCGTCATAATAATAATGTGAATGCCGGCTTATTCACTTACCCCGTGTTAATGGCGGCAGATATTCTGCTTTATCAGGCAAATCAGGTCCCAGTTGGCCATGATCAAAAACAACACTTGGAGCTTGCAAGGGATGTTGCGGCGCGCTTTAACGCCTTACATGGTGAAGTCTTTACCATTCCAGAACCTTTTATTCCTCAGGTGGCTGCACGGGTAATGAGTTTGCAAGAGCCTACCAAGAAAATGTCAAAATCAGATGATAATCCTTGGAATTTTGTTGGCTTGCTTGAAGATCCGAAAATGATCAGTAAAAAATTCAAAAAAGCGATGACGGATTCTGAAGATCCGCCACGGGTTTATTTTGATCAAGACAACAAGCCTGGCGTAGCCAACTTATTGAATATTTTAAGTGGTGTCACAGGTAAGACGGTTGATGGCTTGGTGGCAGAGTACGAAGGCAAAATGTATGGCCATTTGAAAACCGATGTGGCCGATGCGGTGATTAGTTTGCTTGAGCCTGTGCAGCTTAAATTCAAAGAAATTCGTGCTGATCAATCTCTAATGCAACAGGTTATGCGGGCCGGTGCTCTTAAAGCGCGTGAGCATGCTGCAGTCACACTAGCAAAGGTTAATCAGGCGGTTGGTTTTGTTGCGCCTTAATGTTAGGCGCTTTATCGGGGCATCATAATGCTGTTGATGATCGATAATTACGACTCTTTTACTTGGAATCTGGTGCAATACTTTGCTGAACTAGGTCAGCAAGTTATGGTAAAGCGTAATGACGAATTGACACTTGCGCAAATCACGCAACTGGCACCTAAGTATCTGGTGATTTCGCCAGGACCGGGTACACCCGATGAAGCGGGCATCAGCTTGGCTGCTATCGCTGCTTTTGCTGGTAAGCTGCCGATTCTGGGCGTTTGTTTGGGGCATCAAGCGATAGCGCAAGTACTTGGCGCAAAAGTGGTCAGAGCCAGGCAGGTTATGCATGGTAAAAACTCTGACATCGTGCACCAAAACCAGTCTGTGTTTAAAGGACTGCCTTCACCCCTTAGTGTGACACGTTATCACTCGCTGGTAGTGGACGCGACAACCTTGCCTAAGCAGGCGGTCGTCACGGCGAAAACGGCGCCGGAGTCTGACGGCTGGCAAGATATTATGGGGCTCGCTGTACCTGAAATGCAGCTGCATGGCGTGCAATTTCACCCTGAAGCTATCCTGACTGAATGTGGTCAGACCATGTTGGCGAATTTTTTAGCGCTGACTGAATAAGCTTTTTAGTTTTAGCCCTCTTTCATTGCCAGCTCAGACTTGCTCTGGACTGGCAGCCGATCGATTACTCTAGTACTTTTCATATTTGCGGCTATCTATGCATTTATGCTGCAAATCTATCTGCAGCCCTTGCTATTTATGGCTTTGCGCTGCTTTGCAATACAAGACATAGTGATTTAAATCTGCAATAATGCTTATTAATGACCACAAGCGTGGTAATGCATTACCCTACTACCAGCAATAAGAGGATAGAACAACATGACTGCTGAAACTCAGGTAACCAGAGCGCTGTTTGATGAAGTAATGGTACCTAATTATGCCCCAGCTCAATTAATCCCTGTAAAAGGTCAGGGATCTCGGGTTTGGGATCAAGAAGGTCGCGAATATATTGATTTTGCTGGTGGTATTGCAGTAAGTAGTTTAGGACATTGCCACCCTGCGTTGGTTAATGCTTTGAAAGACCAAGCGGATAAGCTTTGGCATTTAAGTAACGTTCTGACTAACGAGCCAGCGTTACGTTTAGCCAAAAAACTGGTCGATCAGACGTTTGCTGATAAAGTGTATTTTTGTAACTCTGGCGCAGAAGCGAATGAAGCTGCTTTTAAATTGGCACGTCGTTGGGCGTTAGATACGCATGGCGAACACAAAAATGAAATTATTTCTTTTGCCAAAAGCTTCCATGGTCGTACTTTTTTTACTGTAACAGTGGGGGGACAAGCCTCTTACTCAGATGGCTTTGGACCTAAGCCTGGTGCAGTGTTACACGCTGAATATAATAATTTAGACAGTGTTAAAGCAATGATTTCCGATAAAACTTGCGCCATTGTGGTTGAGCCTATTCAAGGTGAAGGCGGTATTATTCCGGGTGATTATGCTTTTTTACAAGGCTTAAGAACCCTATGTGATGAACACAATGCTTTGTTAGTATTTGATGAAGTGCAAACGGGCGTCGGTCGCACGGGCAAGCTATACGATTACATGAACAGTGGTGTTACGCCGGATATTTTAACGTCAGCGAAATCTTTAGGCGGCGGTTTCCCAGTGGGCGCTATGCTGACCACAACTGCCATTGCTGCTCATCTGAAGGTAGGAACACACGGCAGTACTTATGGTGGTAATCCACTGGCTTGTGCTGTTGCTGAGGCAGCGATTGATACAATCAATACGCCAGAAGTGCTGAATGGTGTTCTGAAAAATGAGCAAGTTTTTAGAGAGTGCTTGCAAGACATTAACGAGCAATATCAGGTTTTCAAAGAAGTACGTGGTAAGGGGATGCTGTTAGGTGCTGTGCTTAACGATACCTATAAAGGCCGTTCACGTGAGTTTTTCTTAGCGGCTGCTGACCATGGCTTATTTGCGTTAGTTGCGGGTGTTGATGTGGTTCGTTTTGCGCCCTCTTTGGTTATTACCGAAGAAGAGATTCGTGAAGGGATGAAACGTTTTGCCGCGGCTGTCAAACAAGTCGTAGCCAGTTAATCATTTGCCACAAAGGCGGCGCTAAGACCGTAGGCAGGGGGTAGCTAACACTACCCCGTTATCATAAGAAATGAAGCAAGCAGGAAACTGCAAAATATAAAGCAAAAATGGAGTAAGCGACCATGATGGTAATTCGCCCGATTTGCGCGAGTGATTACCCGGCGCTGTATCAAATGGCAGTAGAGTCAGGACATGGCTTTACTTCCTTGCCGGTCAACGAAGAGTTGCTGATGCGAAAAATCAGCCGTTCTGAAGTTTCATTTAGTAAAGTAACCCAGACCCCAGGCGATGAAGGTTATTTATTTGTTCTGGAAGATACCACCACGGGACAGGTCTGCGGCACCAGTGCACTCGAGGCGGCCGTCGGGTTGGATGATGCTTTTTATCACTATCATTTAGGAAAGGTGGTACACAGTTCACGTTCGCTCGGCGTTTATAAAACGGTCGATATTCTCACCTTATGCAACGATTATACTGGAGTCAGTGAACTCTGTACCTTGTTCTTACGACCGCCATTTCGACAGAAATTTAATGGTCGTTTATTATCGAAAATGCGTTTCTTATTTTTGGCCGAATTTGCCGAGCGCTTTTCCGACAAAGTCATTGCAGAGTTAAGAGGCGTCTCAGATGTGCAAGGTAACTCACCTTTTTGGCAATGGTTGCAAGAGCATTTCTTTTCAGTCGACTTTCCCACCGCAGACTACTTAACGGGGATTGGCCAAAAGGTCTTTATTGCCGAGTTAATGCCGAAATACCCTATTTATGTCAGCTTACTCAGCGAGGCAGCGCAACAGGTTATTGGTAAAGTGCATGAACAAACCCGTCCTGCTCTGGCTTTGCTGGAGTCAGAAGGCTTTTCCTGTCGTGGCTATGTCGATATTTTTGATGGCGGTCCAACCCTTGAGGCGCGGACTTCACACATTAGAACGATTCGAGAGAGCAAGCGCTTGCGAGTTAAGATAGGCCAAGTGTCTGAAACAGCAGAGCCTTATTTGATTAGCAACACTAAACTGCCTGACTTTAGAGCAAGTTGGGCTGATCTCGCACCTGAGGCGCATAGTGATGACATCACCCTAAGTGCTGCCTTGGCAACCGTACTGCAAGTGAGTGCCGGTGACTGGGTGCGAATAAGCAAAATTTAAAATAGGAGTTACAGATGAGCCAAGCAGTACAGTTTATTAATGGTCAATGGCTGGCAGGTGAAGGGCAACTCTTTCACTCTATTGATCCGGCAAAGAACCAAACAGTATGGCAAGGTCAGGCGGCAAGTGCCGCACAAGTCGCTTTGGCTATCGCAGCAGCTCGGCAAGCCCAATTAAGCTGGGCGTATTTAAGTTTTGCTGAGCGAGTTGCACATGTTAAACGTTTTGCTGAGCAGCTAAATAACCACAAAGAACAATTAGCACAATGTATTGCTGAAGATACTGGTAAAGCCTTATGGGAAAGCCGGACGGAAGTCGCGGCTATGGTGGGTAAAATTGATATTTCCGTGCGCGCTTATGAAGAGCGAACTGGCGAAAAAGAAAACACAATGCCACAAGGTCGTGCTTTTATAAGACACAAGCCGCATGGGGTTGTCGCAGTGTTTGGCCCTTATAACTTCCCTGGCCACTTGCCGAATGGCCACATTGTTCCTGCTTTGTTAGCGGGGAATACAGTGGTGTTTAAACCTTCAGAGTTGACCCCTAAAGTTGCCGAGTTCACCATCAAGCTATGGCAGCAAGCTGGTATTCCTGCTGGCGTCATCAATCTGGTGCAAGGGGAAGTAGAGACAGGTAAAGCGCTGGCCAGTCATGATGGTATTGATGGCTTATTTTTCACAGGTAGCTCGCGCACTGGGCATTATTTGCATCAGCAATTTGCGGGGCGGCCGGAAAAAATTCTCGCGCTGGAAATGGGGGGCAATAACCCGCTATTAGTTAAAGATGTGGCGAATATTGATGCGGCTGTACACGATATTATTCAATCCGCGTTTATTACCTCTGGGCAACGTTGTACCTGTGCTCGCAAGCTATATTTGCCAGCAGATGCCGCGGGTGATGCCATTCTGACGCGTTTACTTGAAGTAAGTCGTCATATTCAAGTGGGCGAATATGATGCTGAGCCACAGCCGTTTATGGGGGCGATGATTTCAGTGGCAGCCGCTAAAGGGATGTTAGCAGCACAGCAGCAACTCGTCGATTTAGGCGCGAAGGTCTTACTTGAGCTTACTCAACCTTATGCTGATAAAGCGATAGTCACACCGGGAATCCTTGACTGCTCTGAAGTAACGGATTTTCCAGATGAAGAACATTTTGGGCCTTTATTAAAAGTGTTCCGTTTTACTGATTTTGATGCTGCCATTGCCGCTGCTAATAACACCAGCTTTGGTTTATCAGCAGGCTTACTGAGTGACAGCCATGAGTTGTATCAGCACTTCTACAAACACATCCGTGCGGGTATTGTTAATTGGAATCGACCTATTACGGGTGCGAGTTCAGCAGCACCTTTTGGTGGCATAGGTAAAAGTGGTAATCATCGTGCCAGTGCCTATTATGCAGCAGATTACTGCGCTTATCCGGTTGCTTCGGTTGAGTTAGATCAGGTGGTGATGCCTGAGCAACTGTCGCCAGGATTACACTTCTAAAAAATCGGCGCTGCGGCGCCGATTTGTTTTCGTACAAATATTTTGCTTAAATAACGTATGTTTGCCTATTACTGATGTAAGCTGTTAGAAGCTAGCAGCATTTTCACTTATGCAGGTATTTTATGGTTATCGATAAGCCCGGTTACGAACATCTGATCCAGTTTCTCACAGAGCATTTGGCCTTGTTTACCGCAACAGGACCTGCAACTGCCGATGCGAAAACAATAGGCGCTCTGTTAGAAGAAAAAATTGCAGAGCAAATTATTACCTTATGTCGGCAACATTCAGAATTAGAAGTGAATCATCGTTCACTGATTATTCGTGAAATTGACGGTATTATGTATGACTTTCAGGAAATCTTATCATCAGTGCTGGATAAACCCGCCACTGAACATCAACTCGAGTTAATTACAGAAATCTCATTATTGATCAAAAATTTATTTGATACGGCCATTGCTGCCTTGTTCGATTAATTCCTTAATCCCGTAAGGGGTATCTGTTAAACTTGGCGATTTTACTGGTCTCTTGTAGGAGTTTTACGTAAAATACCCAGCCTTATTTTTAAGCTAGGAACTCATAGTGGAAGCGAAAGTAAGTTGGGCAAAAGACTTAACCTTTATTGGTTATTCTGGCAGTGGTCATGCTGTAGTTTTCGATGCAAATCGTGAGACAAATAACGCCCCTACGCCAATGGAAATGCTGTTAATGTCGGCGGGTGCCTGTTCATCTGTTGATGTGGTGGGTATTTTGCAAAAAGCGCGTCAGCATATCTTAGGATGTGAAGTCGAATTATCTGCCGAACGTGCTGAAACTGTGCCAAAGGTCTTTACTACAGTGCATTTACACTTTGTGGTAACAGGTACTGGATTAAGTGAAAAACAAGTAGAGCGTGCGGTAAATTTGTCTGCTGAGAAATATTGCTCAGTTTCCATTATGTTATCTCAGAGCGTTAAGGTAACGCATTCCTTCAGTATTAAAGAAGCTGAATGAGTATATTGTCTGCTGGTCGGGCTGTAAGTTAACTGCGGCGTGGTACTACGTCGTTAGCGGAGAGCAAAGAAATTGGTTAAGCCTTTTGAAAAACTGAAACTACACGGGTTTAATAATCTGACTAAGAGTTTAAGTTTTAGCATTTATGATATTTGTTATGCTAAAACGGAACAACATCGTCAGGAATACATTGAGTACATTGACGAACAATATAACGCTGATCGTCTTACCGATATTCTGACCGAGGTAGTGGATATCATTGGCGCCAATGTGTTGAATATTGCCCGTCAGGATTATGATCCGCAAGGTGCAAGCGTTACGATTTTGGTCAGCGAAGAACCTGTACTGGTCGATCCTGATAATACTGAAAATCCAGGGCCTTTACCTGAAGCCGTCGTCGCACATTTAGATAAAAGTCATATCTGTGTACATACCTACCCGGAAGTACACCCCCATGACGGTATTTGCACCTTCCGTGCCGATATTGAAGTATCAACCTGCGGTATTATTTCGCCGTTAAAGGCACTTAATTTTCTGATTCATAGCTTTGAATCCGATGTAGTCACTATCGACTATCGAGTGCGTGGTTTTACCCGCGATATTAGTGGTACTAAACACTATATCGATCATCCCATCACTTCTATTCAGAATTTTATGGATGACGACACTAAGAAAGCGTTTCAGATGATTGACGTAAATGTTTATCAAGAAAACTTATTCCATACCAAAATGATGCTAAAAGAAGGTGATTTAAACAATTATCTTTTTGGCATGGGAGCCGAGTCGATGACAGCAGAAGAGCAAAAAACGATTAGTAAAAAAGTGTTCCGTGAAATCCGTGAAATCTTTTATGGCCGTAACTTGCCAGAAATAAAATAAACGCTATGTTGTTTTAAAAAGGCCTGAGTTCAGGCCTTTTTAAATGGGGCTTTAAGGTGCGGAACGACGGGCTAATTGCCGTTTTTGCATCAAGGCTTCGATCAAAGGCGTTAAAATTAACTCCATCGCCAAGCCCATTTTGCCCCCAGGCACCACCAGTGTATTTACCCGAGACATAAAAGATCCGTCAATCATTTGTAAATAATAGGGAAAGTCAACATGCTTAATTCCTCGAAAACGGATCACGACAAAGCTTTCATCTAAAGAAGGGATATCTTTAGCGCTAAAAGGGTTTGAGGTGTCGACTGTGGGTACGCGCTGAAAGTTAATATGAGTACGGGAAAATTGTGGTGTAATATGGTTAAAGTAATCTTCCATACTACGCACTATGCTGGCTTGCACTGCTTCTCGACTGTGGCCACGCTCTGAAGTATCACGAATAATTTTTTGGATCCACTCCAAGTTCACAATAGGTACCATCCCGATTAGCAAGTCAACGTGTTGTGCCACATTGTGCTGCTCGGTCACTGCGGCGCCATGTAAGCCTTCATAAAACAATAAATCGGTATTCGGGCGTAAATCTTGCCAAGGCGTAAAAGTCCCTGGCAGTTGATTATAGGGTACCGCTTCATCAAAGGTATGCAAATAATGCCTTATTCTACCATTACCTGTTGCCGCATAACTGGCAAAAAAATTCTCTAAGGTACCGAAGTCGTTTGCTTCTGGTCCGAAATAACTGATGTAGCGTCCTTCTTCTTTCGCTTTACGAATGGCAAGATCCATCTCTGGCCGGCTAAAACGATGAAAACAATCCCCCTCGACAAAAGCTGCATCGATACCTAAGGTGCGGAAGATATGTTTAAAGGCATTACTTGTTGTGGTAGTGCCGGCACCGGATGAGCCTGTTACAGCGATAATAGGATTTTGATGAGACATAAGGCCTGCCTTTATGTTGAGATAAGCTTACCATATCGGAAATTCTCACATTGACGCAACTATTATCCCAATACAGAGTTGATCCGAATCTTACTGTTCGAGTAAAACTAAAATGGATACATTACTTTAACGGAGAAAAGTATGTCAGATCTTTTGCTGACACTGTTTATTGCAGTATTGCTACCTTATTTAGCCAAGCTTCCTTTAGTTGTTGCGATGCATCGTGCCGGCGGTTACGACAACCACTACCCAAGACGCCAGCAATCGAGCCTGACTGATTTTGGCCAGCGCTGTAATGCAGCACACTACAATAGTTTTGAAGCCTTACTCGTGTTTGCCACGGCTTGTATTTTTGTTATTGCGGTAGGTACCGTTAGTCAAGCAATGTTGGTTGCGAGTTGGGCTTTTATTGTTTGTCGTCTTGGCTATTTGGTCTGTTATTGGCTCGATTGGGCTACAGCACGCAGCTTGATTTGGTTAGGCTCGATGGCAGCAGCCATCAGCATAATGCTAATGGCGCTGCAACAACTGAATTAAAAAGCAAATGTAGCGATGATCGGATCATGGTCCGATGAACGATAGGGTGTTGCCACATTCAAAAGTGGCAATAGACTAGCAGGTTTAAAGCGTAAGCTATAATCCAGAATAACAGGTTCATCAGCATTGATAGGCCAATGTATCAATTCACTCAGTTTCTCTGCGAGTTTTGGACTGGCTAACATGTGGTCTAAAGAACCCGATCTGCCACGAAATACAAAAGAATAAGAGTCTTCTTTGCCGTCAGTCAGATAGTGCCAACCTTGTTGTTCAAAGTAACGGATAGGATCTTCCATTCTATAAGCATTAAAATCCCCCACGATAACGCTATGCTCAGTGTTTATTCCCGTTGGCTGGGTTTGCAGCCACTGCTGTAATGCCATAGCAGCTTCAACCCGAGCCTGATTCCAACAGGCTTGACCATCACCCTGATCTTTTTGTATTGCATAGTCAACCGCACCACTGCGAGGACAGCCGCCCTTAGATTTAAAATGATTCACGGCAAAAGTAAATTCAGTCCCAGAAGAGATATGACGGAAACTTTGCGCCATAGGGGGGCGATGTAAGCGTGTAAAGGGTGCATCTGTTTTGGTGGCTGCCTTACCAATAGCGCTAACCCGATTACTGCGATAAAAAATACCTACCTTGATGGCATCACTGCCTGGTGTTTCGGCAGTGATCACCATTTGATAAGGCTCGGGACTTTGCTCGTTCAACGCGGCTAATAAGGTCGCGATAGCGCCATTGTTATCGTAGCCATTATTCTCTAGCTCCAGTAAGCCAATAATATCAGCATCCATTGCCAGGAGTGCTTGAACCAACTTGGCTTGCTGTAATGTTAATTCTTGTGGTGTTCTCGCTCCACGCCGTGTTGGAAAAGGTTTGTCTTGACCATGTCCGTTAAAAAAGTTGAGTACATTGTAGCTAGCAATCCGTAGCTCATTTGCTGCCGTGCTGGCAGGCTTCGCTGGGCGCGGGTTTAGACTAACGAAATGCGGTTGCGTGGTAGGCAGTAAACGATAGCCTCGCTCATCTTGGTGGACAATGCCGGCAACTTGCAGCACCTGATCACCCACCCGTAAACTGCTTTCTGTTGTTAAACCGGTAGTTGGGTAGGGCAGTGGATCTGGGTTTTGTTGCCAAACACCATCATCTAGCAGGATGGCTTGCCGCTCTTGTTGTTCAGCTAATTGCTTGGCTTCACTCCCTGGTGCAACAACTTGCGTTGGCACCATTAATCGGGTATCGGCTACCAGAATTTCGCCATAGCGTCCAAGCTGATAGGTATCTGCGACCACTAGCGGTTGTTCGAAACGAATCCACATGCCCTCATAAGCCTCCCAGCTTAGATTAGCATCTAAAGGCAGTGTGACAGTTTGTGGGCTGAGGGTTTTGCTACCACAAAGACTCAATACTTGTGCATCAATGACACTGGTAAGTTGATCAACTTCAGCGACAGTGCCAGACACTACTAAAATCTGCCCTATTTGATATTGCGTTGGGTCGGCAACGACCACAAAGAGTCCCTCTGCGGTGGCCGGATCATTATCAGGCGTCAGACTTTGCAGCATTAAACCCGGTAGCGGCCCATCGCTGTATACTTGTCCCAATACAATACCTTGTACAGTTACTTGTTGACCAAGATAGTGACTTATTTCTGCACTTCCTTGAATTTGGGCAATGGTGTGGGAGCTTTGCTCGCAGTTGGCTGGCGCTGGCTGGCAAGCGGATAGCAGCATTAGGGTAAGGATTAATACTAAAGTACGCATAGTTTTTCCGAAAACAGTTAAATTAGGTAAAGGACAAGGCTAAAAAAAGGTGCCGTGGCACCTTTTTATGCAACATTAAGCCACGCGCATTATGGTTGTTGTTCTCTTGCTATCGCACGGTAGCCAATATCTGTACGGTAGTAAACCTGATCCCAGCAGATCTGTGAGACTAACTGATAAGCAGCTTGCTGGGCTGCTGTCACGTTATTCCCCAAAGCGGTGGCGCAAAGTACTCGACCGCCATTGGTTACTACCGTCTCACCATTAAGCTCCGTCCCGGCATGAAAGACTTTTGATCCTGGCGCAGCAGGCGTATCCAATCCATGAATCGTTAAACCTTTGGCATAGGCATCAGGATAGCCGCCTGCAGCCATAACTACACCTACTGCGGCTTGAGGCGTAAAATGAATCTCGGTTTGATCCAGTTTTCCATTTACCGCATTTTGGCAAAGCAGTACTAAGTCTGATTCCAGTCGCAACATAATAGGCTGCGTTTCTGGATCGCCAAACCGACAATTAAACTCAAGTACTTTAGCCGAGCCATCGGGAGCAATCATTAAGCCTGCATATAAAAAGCCAGTATAGACATTACCTTCAGCTGCCATGCCCTTTACGGTTGGATAAATAACGTTATCCATTACCCACTGGTGCACCTGCGGTGTCACTACTGGAGCGGGAGAATAAGCTCCCATGCCACCGGTATTAGGTCCTTTATCAGCATTATCACGTGCTTTGTGGTCCTGCGAAGAGGCAAACGCTAAGGCATTAACACCATCGACCATCACAATAAAAGAGGCTTCTTCACCAACCAGAAACTCTTCGATCACAACACGACTACCGGCATTGCCAAATTTGTTGCCAGCTAACATATCGTCAATGGCCGCGAAGGCTTCCGCTTCTGTTTGCGCAATAATGACGCCTTTACCTGCGGCTAAACCATCGGCTTTAATGACAATAGGAGTACCAAGGCGTTTTACATAGTCTTTTGCTGGTGCAATTTCGGTAAAGTTTTGATAAGCGGCAGTAGGGATCTTGTGCCTTGCTAGAAAATCTTTAGCAAAGGCTTTTGAACTTTCCAACTGGGCAGCTGCTTGTGTTGGGCCAAAAATCGCTAAACCTGCAGCGCGAAACTTATCGACAACGCCTTTAGCTAAGGGAGCTTCTGGACCAACAATGGTTAAGTCCAATTGTTGCTCAATGGCAAAAGCCAATAACGCATCTACATCATCTGCGGCTATTGCAACATTATGTAAGGCTGACTCACGCGCTGTACCGGCATTGCCCGGCGCGACAAAAACCTGAGTGACGAGTGGTGATTGTGCCGCTTTCCAAGCTAAAGCATGTTCGCGGCCACCGCCTCCTATTACCATTACTTTCATCAGTTGTTCCGTTCAGTTGGTTAGTTTAAAGGTTTACGAAATTTTAAAGTCATGCGGTCGCTCTCACCGATGGCGAGATACTTTTCTCTATCTTGCTCCCCTAAACGCAGGCTAGGAGGCAGTGTCCAAACTCCAGAAGGATGATCCGCCGTATCTTTGGGGTTAGCGTTAATCTTGCTGCTACTTTCAAAAGTAAAACCGGCTTTTTCTGCCAGTGTAATGGTCAGGCTTTGTGGCATATAGCCCGAACGGCTCCAGTCACTGGTTAATTTCGCTTCTGGGAGTCGATGTTCAACTATACCAAGCACACCCCCAGGCTTTAATGCAGTATAAAAGTGACTGAACGCGGTTAACATGGCGTCTTCGCCACCCGCCATATACCAATTATGTAAGTTACGAAAAGTTAGCACCACATCTGCAGAACTTGCAGGTGCAATGCTAATGCCTGGCGTTGGTGCAAATTCAGTGACTTGTACTTTACTGTACTGCGGATTAGCAGCAAGTTTTTCCATAAAAGCGGCTCTGCTACGCTGCCCAAAGCCAGTGGCTGTTTCCGGAAAATGCGCAGCATAATAAAGGCCCTCTGCTGCGAGTAAGGGCGCTAATATTTCGGTATACCAGCCCGCACCCGGCGAAATCTCAACAACGGTGCTTTGTGGCGTCACTTCAAAGAAATTTAGCGTTGCTTCAGGGTTACGGTATTGATCTCGTTGAGTAAATTCGGCAGTGCGTAATGGATTATTAACGGCTTGCTCTAGGGCAGTATTGGCAGTTGCTGTTGTACTAACTAATAAAGCGGTCAGGGTGAAAATACGGCTGAATCCAAACATAGTAGGTAACTCCTTGCAAAGGGTGCCGCTAGTTTAGCAAAGCAAGCAACGAATTGCAGCGCCTTTTATCGCCTGTTCATTGTACTATCTTTGGCTTTTTGGGTGGCTAGACTGCCAAATTTCGATCTACAATGCCGTAGCCTTATGATAGAATGTCGCAATTTTTTAGCTTGGGTTAAACCATGTCAGAGCAGACAAATCGCTTAGAACAGATCAAAGTAGTGCTGGTGGGCACTACTCATACCGGTAATATTGGATCCGTTGCCAGAGCAATGAAAACCATGGGCTTGTCACAGTTGTGCTTGGTTGCGCCTAAAACTGAGCCAGATGGTCAGGCCTATGCCTTATCTGCAGGTGCCAGTGATATTCTGGCGAATGCAAAGATTTACGATAATTTAGCTCAGGCGGTTGCTGATTGTGCCTTAGTTGTTGGCAGTAGTGCGCGCTCGCGTACGATGCGTTGGCCGATGCTCACGCCTCGAGAATGTGGTTTTAGAGCTTTGCAAGAAGCGGAGCAAGCGCCGGTCGCTTTGGTATTCGGCCGTGAAAGTAGTGGTTTGACGAATGAAGAACTACAAATGTGCCAATATCACGTTTGTATTGATGCTAATCCTGAATATACTTCCTTGAATTTAGCGATGGCAGTACAAATTCTTTGTTATGAAGTGCGCATGGCTGCCCTCATCTCACAAGAGGAATCTGCCGTTCAGGTAGGTGATCCCACGGTTTATCCCAGCGCACAACAAATGGAAAACTTCTACCAGCACTTGGAAGATGCACTGAATCATACTGGTTTTATTATCAAGCAACACCCTGGTGTGGTGATGACTAAGTTAAAACGATTGTTTACCCGTGCCCGTCCTGATGACGTCGAATACAATATTTTGCGTGGTATTTTGACCTCAATGCAGCGTCTAGAAAAAGTTGACCAAAAGTCGACTAAAAAGTAATCGCAGTTAAGGAGCCTTAGCATGTTCTCAGGCATCAAAGAAGATATTCAAAGTGTATTTGACCGAGATCCTGCCGCCCGCAGTGCATTTGAAGTCCTCACCACTTACCCTGGACTTCACGCAATCTGGTTGCATCGAGTCAGTCATCGATTATGGCGAGCAGAATGGCGTTGGTTGGCACGCTGGTTAAGCACGCTTGGCCGCTGGTTAACCGGAGTAGAGATTCATCCTGGTGCGAAAATCGGTCGGCGTTTTTTCATTGATCATGGCATGGGTGTTGTCATTGGTGAAACGGCTGAAATTGGCGATGATTGTACGCTTTACCACGGGGTGACTTTAGGGGGAACCAGCTGGAATCCAGGCAAGCGACATCCTACATTGGAAAATGGTGTGGTAATAGGTGCCGGGGCTAAGGTGTTAGGGCCGTTAAATGTGGGGCAGAATGCCCGAATTGGTTCTAATGCGGTCGTGGTAAAAAATGTGCCCGCTGGCGCTACTGTGGTCGGTATTCCTGGTCGAGTGGTCGCCAAGGCGAATGCTGATGTTTCAGAACAGCGACAAAATTTGGCTAAAAAGTACGGTTTCGATGCCTATGCGGTGTCGGCGGACAACCCAGATCCTGTTGCCAATGCCATCGGTAGCCTATTAGACCATATTCATATTCTTGATAACAAAGTAACTGAGCTTTGTCACAGCGTTAATTCTTTGGGAGGGAACGTCTGTGATCAAGTTCCCACCGTAAACATAAATGAAGTTGATTTTCGTGATGCGGAGCAGCGTGCAGCAGAGCAGCGTCGCAAAGAGGTAGATGAGTTCGATCCCGCTATTTAGTAGGCGAATACCTGACTATTTTACTCGGCTTAATACTTGACTAAAATAGTCAGGAATGTACAATAGACCGTATTCTGGAAAGGAGCCTATTATGCGATTAACCTCCAAAGGCCGTTATGCGGTAACTGCGATGCTCGACGTGGCGCTACATGCTGTTCAGGGCCCAGTGCCTCTTGCTGATATATCTGAACGGCAAGGTATTTCGTTGTCCTATCTGGAACAATTATTTGCCCGGTTACGTAAGCAAGGTCTGGTTAGCAGTGTTCGGGGACCAGGTGGAGGTTATCAGCTAGGTCTGGCAGCGTCAGATATCTCTATTTCAGCCGTTATTGCGGCGGTAGATGAATCGGTAGATGCTACTCGCTGTCAGGGAAAATCAGATTGTCATGGAGGTGTGCGCTGTCTTACCCATACCTTATGGAGCAATCTGAGTCATCGCATTGAAGATTTTCTCACCAATATCTCATTAGAAGAATTGGTAAAGCAGGAAGAAGTACGGCAAACCGCCCTGCAACAAAGCCGTAAAATCAAAAATCCCGCAACTGATATCGAAGTCAGCTGCCAGCTGTAAGCGCAATACGGAGCAAATAATGAAGCTACCAATATATTTAGACTATGCTGCAACAACCCCTGTTGATCCGCGAGTTGCGGAAAAAATGATGGAGTTTTTGACTATGGATGGCCAATTTGGCAACCCTGCGTCACGTTCGCATCGTTTTGGTTGGCAGGCCGAAGAAGCGGTAGAAATTGCTCGTAGCCAAATTGCCGAGTTAGTTAATGCTGATCCGCGTGAAATTGTTTTTACGTCTGGTGCAACTGAATCAAACAATCTTGCAATTAAAGGTGCTGCTGAATTTTATCACAAAAAAGGCAAACACCTGATCACCATCAAAACCGAACACAAAGCGGTGCTGGATACTATGCGTCAGCTCGAGCGTGAAGGGTTTGAGGTTACTTATCTTGACGTGGAAGCTAATGGCTTGGTGGATTTAACCAAGTTAGAACAGGCTATGCGCCCTGATACTACCGTAGTCAGCATTATGTTTGTAAATAATGAAATCGGTGTGGTACAGGATATTGCTGCGATTGGTGAATTATGCCGCAGTAAAGGCATTATTTTTCACGTAGATGCTGCGCAAGCTACCGGAAAAGTAGCGATCGATCTGCAAACATTAAAAGTTGACCTGATGTCTTTTTCTGGTCATAAAACTTATGGCCCTAAAGGTGTGGGTGCGTTATTTGTGCGTCGTAAGCCGCGGATCCGTTTAGAAGCGCAAACGCACGGCGGTGGTCATGAACGTGGTATGCGTTCAGGCACGTTAGCAACGCACCAAATTGTCGCCATGGGCGAATCTTTCCGTATCGCTAAAGAAGAAATGGCCGCTGAACATGCGCGGATCACCGTTTTACGCGATCGTCTGTGGAACGGTATCAAAGATATTGAGCAAGTATTTTTAAATGGTGATGCCCAGCAGCGCGTACCTGGTATCACTAATGTCAGTTTTAACTATGTAGAAGGCGAGTCACTGATTATGGCGTTAAAAGATATCGCCGTTTCATCAGGTTCAGCTTGTACCTCTGCCAGCTTAGAGCCGTCTTATGTACTTCGTGCTTTAGGCCTGTCAGATGAGTTAGCGCACAGTTCAATCCGTTTTAGTATCGGCCGTTTTACGACTGAAGAGCAGGTTGACCATACGATTAAAATTGTCCACGAAGCGATTAGTAAGCTTCGTGCGATGTCACCCCTTTGGGATATGTACAAAGACGGTATAGATTTAAACACTGTGGCCTGGGTGGCGCACTAAGTTCAGGCGCTATCGCCACTAAAGAGGTAACTATCATGGCATACAGCAATAAAGTTATTGATCACTACGAAAATCCACGCAATGTAGGTTCTTTTGCGAAAGACGACCCGAGCGTAGCAACCGGTATGGTCGGTGCACCCGCTTGCGGTGACGTAATGAAGTTGCAAATTAAAGTCAATGAACAAGGCATTATCGAAGATGCTAAGTTTAAAACTTATGGTTGCGGCAGTGCTATTGCATCAAGCTCACTAGTAACAGAATGGGTTAAAGGCAAAACGTTAGACGAAGCGCAGCAAATCAAAAATACGGATATTGCCCAAGAATTAGCCTTGCCGCCGGTGAAAATCCACTGTTCAATTTTAGCTGAAGATGCGATTAAAGCCGCTATTGCTGATTATAAACAGAAGCAAGGGAGTTAATGCCAGATGGCCATTTCGATGACAACGGCAGCGGCCGAGCGGGTAAGAAGTTTTCTGCAAAACCGCGGTAAGGGGGTTGGATTGCGGGTTGGTGTAAAAACCACTGGCTGTTCAGGTCTTGCTTATGTGTTGGAATTTGTCGATGAATTAAATGATGATGATCAAATCTTTGAAGATCAAGGTTTGAAATTAATCGTAGATGGCAAAATTCTGGTTTATATCGATGGCACACAGTTAGATTTTGTAAAAGAAGGCTTAAATGAAGGTTTTCAATTTAGCAATCCTAACGTGAATGGCGAATGCGGTTGTGGCGAAAGCTTTACTGTCTAGGACAGGCTCTGAGGTAGTATGAATTACTTTCAGCTGTTTGATTTGCCTGAGCAATTTTCGCTGGATCTAACCGAGTTAGGTTCGCGTTATCTGGCGCTTCAAAAACGCTTTCACCCAGATAATTTTGCCGCTGCTTCAGAGCGTGATCGGTTGTTATCTGTACAACAAACTGCCAATATAAATGATGCGTATCACAGCCTGAAACAACCCTTGTTGCGGGCTGAGCATTTACTTGCGTTACGTGGTTTAAAAATCAGTAATGAACAGCGTAGTTTTACTGAGCCGGCTTTTCTCATGCAACAAATGGAGTTGCGTGAGCAGCTGGCTGATGTACGTGAGCAAGACGATCCCGAGCAGGCGATTGCAGATATTGAGCACTATCTGTCAACACAACGCAAACTATTACAAAACCAACTAAATGAAGCGCTCTCTGCACGTACTGCTGAGCACGACCAACTGGCTGCCGAACTGGTACGTAAATTAAAATTTTTCTATAAACTGCAGCACGAGCTGGAGTTAATTGAACAGCAATTACAAGACTAATTTCACTATGGCGTTACTTCAAATCGCAGAGCCGGGCCAAAGCGCGGCACCGCATCAACATAGACTCGCTGCTGGCATCGATCTTGGCACGACGAATTCATTGGTGGCCACCGTTCGAAGCGGCGAAGCAAAAACCCTAAGCAATGCGTTAGGGGAAGACATGGTGCCCTCGGTCGTGCGTTATACTCGCACAGGGGTTCAAGTTGGTAGTGCAGCACAAGCCGCTGCGGTAGAAGATGCTGAAAATACCATAGTGTCAGTTAAACGATTGATGGGCAAAGGTTATCAAGAGACATTGATTCTTGCTAAGGAATTACCTTACCGCTTTGTTGAACAAGCCAGCTTGGTTGCTATTGACACAGTCCAAGGTGTTAAAAACCCGGTAGAAGTGTCTGCTGAAATTTTAGCCACCTTGGCCAATACGGCCAGTGAAACCTTAGGTGGCGAATTAAATGGCGTGGTGATTACCGTTCCGGCTTATTTTGATGACGCCCAGCGCCAAGCGACGAAAGATGCGGCTAAATTAGCGGGTTTAACCGTACTGCGTTTGTTAAACGAACCTACGGCGGCGGCTTTAGCCTATGGTTTAGATTCTGGTCAAGAAGGTATTATTGCCGTTTACGATTTAGGTGGTGGTACTTTCGATATTTCGATTTTACGTCTGCGTCGTGGCGTGTTTGAAGTCTTAGCCACCGGGGGCGATTCTGCGCTAGGTGGTGATGATTTCGATCAGGCTTTAGTGACATTACTGCAACAGCGCAGTGGCCAGCAAAGTTTATCAGCAAGTGCTCGCCGCTTATATCAGCAGCAAGCGCGCGCAATAAAAGAGCGCCTGACTGACACCGAAGAAACGCGATACGAATTTACGGCAGAAGGCACCCTTGTTAGTGGCGTGATAAGTCGGAGTGAATTCTCTGCGTTGATTACATCGCTGGTTAAGCAAACTATTCGCGCTTGTCGACAAACCTTGCGCGATGCCGACTTAACCATCGACGATGTATTAAAAGTCGTTATGGTAGGAGGCTCAACACGCGTACCCTTGGTACGACAGTTAGTGGCAGAGTTTTTTGCGACAGAGCCTTTGACTTCTATCGACCCTGATAAAGTGGTTGCACTTGGTGCGGCTATTCAGGCGAATGTGCTGGTGGGTAATAAAGCGGAACATGAAACCTTGTTGTTAGATGTTATCCCGCTCTCCTTGGGTATTGAAACCATGGGCGGTCTGACTGAAAAAATTATTCCACGTAACACGGTTATTCCGGTTGCCCGCGCTCAGGAGTTTACCACTTTTAAAGATGGTCAAACCGCTATGGCAATTCATGTGGTGCAGGGTGAACGTGAATTAGTCGAGGATTGTCGTTCGCTAGCGCGTTTTGAATTACGTGGTATTCCGCCCATGCCTGCGGGGGGAGCCCATATTCGAGTGACTTTTCAGGTTGATGCCGACGGCTTACTCAGTGTTAGTGCGGAAGAAAAGTCTACAGGGGTACAAGCCAGTATTCAGGTTAAACCTTCATATGGTCTAAGCGATGAGCAAGTCGCCGCCATGATCAGCGGGTCTATGCAACATGCACGGCAGGACATGCAGCTGCGCTTATTGCGAGAACAACAGGTAGAAGCTGAGCGGGTGTTAGAGGCGGTAACGGCGGCACTTGCTGTGGATGCTGCCTTGCTAAATGAAGCTGAACTTGCTGAAATTCGCCAATCGCTAAGTGTACTTAATACTGTAAAACAACAAGATGATACGGCTGCCATTAAAGCCGCTATTGAACATACTAATCAGTTAACAGATGAGTTTGCTGCGCGGCGGATGGATAAGTCTATTCGATTGGCGTTGCAAGGTCATAAGGTCGATGAGGTTTAAACCATGCCACAAATAGTCTTTTTACCCCATGCAGAATTGTGTCCGGATGGTGCAGCTTTGGAAGCTAAAAGTGGCGAAACCGTGCTGGACGTGGCGTTACGTAATGGTATTTCGATAGAGCATGCTTGTGAGAAATCCTGCGCTTGCACTACTTGTCATGTCATTGTGCGTGAGGGCTTCTATTCGTTAAACGAGAGTGACGAGCTAGAAGAGGATATGCTAGATAAAGCCTGGGGTTTAGAACCTGAATCGCGTTTAGGCTGTCAGGCTCGGATTGCCGATGAAGATTTGGTGGTCGAAATTCCAAAATATACGGTCAATATGGTCAGTGAAGGCCATTAGGCTTTTTGCAAATTTTAGCGTATAATTTGCCGCCCAAATTTTTAATCCTTTAAATTTACAGGAGCCTGACATGGCCTTAGAACGTACTTTTTCAATTATCAAGCCTGATGCTGTAGCAAAAAACCTGATCGGTGCTATCTACAGCCGCTTCGAAGCTGCAGGTTTACGTATTGTTGCTGCCAAAATGGTGCACTTAAGCCGTGAACAGGCAGAAGGCTTCTACGCTGAACACAAAGAGCGTCCTTTCTTCAACGCCTTAGTGTCTTTCATGACGTCTGGCCCTGTTGTTGTTCAGGTGTTAGAAGGTGAAGATGCAGTACGTAAAAATCGTGAAATCATGGGTGCAACTAACCCGAAAGATGCCTTAGCGGGTACTTTACGTGCTGATTTCGCTGACAGCATTGATGAGAATGCTGTGCACGGTTCAGATGCTGCTGCTTCTGCTGCGCGTGAAATCGCCTACTTCTTCACAGATGCAGAGCTGTGCAGCCGCACACGTTAATTTGCAACTGACAGTGTAACGACTAAGGGGGCAATAGCCCCCTTCTTTACATCCGTGCAGTTGTATAATAAGCAGTGGTCATTTTGACTGCTATAGTTGGTTATTGATATTGGTTAGTTGGAGTATTTGGGAATGAGCAGTTCCACCGTGTTAGTTAATTTACTGGATCTGACCCGTACACAGATGCAGGAATTTTTCGTCAGTCTGGGCGAAAAGCCATTCCGTGCCGATCAAGTGATGAAGTGGATTTACCACTACTGTGTCGATGATTTCGACAAAATGACGAATATCAATAAAAAACTACGTGAGTTATTAAAAAGCCGCTGTGAAATTAAAGCGCCGGTTATTGCTACTCGTCAAGATAGTGCTGATGGCACCATTAAATTTGTTATGGCGTTAGCCGGTGGTCAAGAAGTCGAAACCGTGTGGATCCCAGAAAAAGATCGCCGCA
Organism: uncultured Rheinheimera sp.; assembly: GCA_964577005.1. Taxonomy (GTDB): domain Bacteria; phylum Pseudomonadota; class Gammaproteobacteria; order Enterobacterales; family Alteromonadaceae; genus Alishewanella. Next base: position 10,227 of record CAZNXI010000010.1, on the reverse strand, counting down.
CCCTTTGCGTCTCTTCGCAGGTAGGTTGTGCACTAGATTGCTCATTCTGCTCTACTGCACAACAAGGTTTTAACCGTAACCTTAGCGTCTCAGAGATTATTGGTCAGGTATGGCGTGTGTCACAAATTATCGGTAGTTTTGGTGATACTGGCGAAAAGCCAGTAACCAACGTAGTAATGATGGGGATGGGCGAGCCGCTACTAAATCTAAACAACGTTGTACCAGCGATGGAACTGATGATGGAAGACTTTGGCTTTGGTTTATCCAAGCGTCGGGTAACATTAAGTACTTCAGGCGTAGTACCTGCATTGGATCTGTTACGCGAAAAAATAGATGTGGCCTTGGCAATCTCTTTACATGCGCCAAATAATGCTCTTCGGGATGAGTTAGTGCCAGTAAACAAAAAATACCCAATGGAAGAGTTTTTGGCCGCATCGCGTCGCTACATTGAACATTCGAAAGCGAATGATAAAGTCACAGTTGAGTATGTGATGCTTGAGGGGATCAATGATAGCATGGAGCAAGCTCACGAATTAGCTAAGGCATTGAAAGATACGCCTGCTAAGGTTAATCTAATACCCTTTAATCCCTATCCTGGTTCGCCTTATAAACGTTCCAGTAATTCACGGATTGATCGCTTTAACAAGGTCTTACAAGAACACGGTTTTACTGTTATGGTACGTAAGACGCGCGGTGATGACATTGATGCCGCTTGTGGGCAATTGGTGGGGGATGTTATTGACCGCACTAAAAGATTAATTAAAAAGCAGCAAAAAGGTGAGACCATCACAGTTAAAATGCTGCAATAACCGAATGGAAGGCCAGTGGTAATGCAGAGATTTCCTGTTTTCACCGCACTGACAGCGACACTTATACTCTCAGGCTGTGTGTCAGAGAGTACTTATGTGGCGAATGACCGTCAAGTTACGCAGCGAAATGTAGATAATACTGAAGCCGCGAGAACACGCATTTCGCTTGGCTTAAATTACCTAACACGCGGTGATACAACGCAGGCGTTATTTAATCTTGAACGTGCCAGAAGTATGGCGCCTAATTTACCTGAAGTGTATAACGCTTTGGCATTTTATTACCAGACAGTGGGTGAGCATTCTCAGGCAGAAAATGCTTACAAAGAAGCTATAGTTAAAGATGCAAATAATGCCGATGCTTACAACAATTATGGCGCTTTTCTTTGTCAAATAGAGCGGTTTGAGGATGCGGAGCGTTTGTTACTCTCTGCGATATCTAAGCCAGGCTATATTCGGGTTGCTGAAAGTTATGAAAATCTTGCTTTGTGTATGCTAGAACAAGATAGTTTTGACTCGGCACGTTCTTATTTAAGCTCTTCTATCAGCCATAATGGCACTCGGGTGAGCTCACTGATAAACAGCGCATCCGTAAACTATGCGATGGGAAATCTAGTAGAAGCTAAAACCGATCTTTCTCGGCTTCAACGCTTAGGTCGTGTCTCTGCGCGCAGTACTTTGTTAAGTTTTTTGGTGGCCGAAAAACAGGGGGATGTCCCCACCATGCGCCATGCCGAGCAGTTGTTGCTTTCGCTTTATATTGACAGCGATGAAGCGCGTTTATTATTGCAGCAGCGCTTACAGGAAAGCGAGTTCGAACAGTTAAGAGAGCGTTATAAGTTGCATTTATTGGCCAATTTACGCCCGACTTTTGCGAGTTCAGGCGAAGTGGCTGTTGCATCTTCCGCTCGCACTGTGACTGAACCGATTAATAATCCGCAGTTGCGAGTTAGGCGTAAGTTCCCTGAAAGCGAAGTCGCTGCTGTGCCTGATAATAATGCGCCCATCATGGAAGCGGTTTCTGAACTCACCGATGTACCCGTTGCGAAAGCAATTTCTGAAGTGGCAGATGTACCCGTTGCGGAAGTGTTAACTGAAGTAACGAATGTAGCAAATGTTACGTTAGCATCTAACAATACTTCTACACCCTTGTCTCCTGTTGCTGCTAAGGATTCTACAGAAGTGCTTGACGGAGAAGTTCCCTATCATGTGGTTGTTGAGGGCGAGTCATTACACCATATTTCATTGGCTCATAATATCTTACTGACTCGGTTACAAGAGTGGAATAAATTAACACCTGAATCACGTTTAAGGGTAGGACAGCGCGTTTGGTTAGCTCCGAATAATGCACCGCCAGAGCATCAAGCACCCGCAGTGAGGTTGGCAAATGTGCAGCCTGTGGATGAGTTTTATCATCTGGTCGCTGAAGGTGATACGATGTTTGCCATTTCGTATCGTTACAATATTCGTTTAGAAAGGTTTATGGCTTGGAATCAGCTTACTGAAAACAGTGTGCTGGAAATTGGTCAAAGACTTTATATCGTAGATCCGGCATCAATTAATCATGAGTAATAATGAACAAGATCCTCCGACTGAGTTAGCTGACTTAACAGTTGGCCAGTTACTGCAGCAAGAGCGTGAGAGGCGTAGCTTTACTCTGCAGTTTGTTGCTAAACAGCTAAATTTAAAAGTAGAAGTGCTGCAAAGCCTTGAGGCTGACCAACCCGATAAAAGCATTTTGCCGACTTTTATGCGTGGCTATGTGAGATCCTATGCGCGTTTTTTAAAATTACCAGAGCAACAGCTTTTAAGTCGATTTGAGCAGGCGCATAAGGTACAAAGTAGCCCTGTAAAAGTTATGAAAACTTTTTCTAACCGGCAAGCTAAACAGCAAACAGAAGCGCGTTTTATGTGGCTGACCTATGTTATTGCGGCTATTTTGCTGGCTTCTTTGGCTATTTGGTTGTGGCAAGGTGCCCGTGACTTTACCGGTTTTGCAGATAATCAACTTCAATCAGATACGCTCATTGCTGAAGACGCAAATCTGCCGTTGCAAGACAACCCAGTGCAAACTGAATCTGCAAATGATGTGGATAATGCACCTATTAATGAAGCGACTACTGACAGTATACCTGTTGCAGAGATGCGTGATGAAACTGACATTACCCAGCCCGTCGATGCCGCATCAGCATTGATTGAACCAGTACTTCCTGTTGCTTCGCTAGAACCCCCGTTGCAAAGCAGTGTGTTAGAACAGAATAACGCTGACTTAGATCGCCTGAAAATGACCTTTAGTGACGAATGTTGGATTGACGTCTTGGATAGTAAGGGTGAACGTATTGCTTTTGGTACCAAACAGGGAGGCTATGTAATGGAGCTTAATTCGCAAGGTCCTTTTACTATTACCTTAGGTAACCCTGGTGTGGTGAGCATTGAAATCAATGGACAGCCTTTTGATATGTCAGGTTTTCCAGGTGGCCGTGTCGCAAAATTTACTTTGGCAGGACAAGACGAATAATGTTTGCAGAAAATCCCATTAAACGCCGCAAGTGTACTCAAATTAAGGTCGGGAATGTGTTAGTTGGGGGAGATGCACCTATTGCCGTGCAATCTATGACCAATACCCTTACCACCGATGTTGCGGCAACCGTTGCACAAATTAACGCTATTGCTGCAGCTGGCGCTGATATTGTTAGAGTATCGGTACCGACTATGGATGCAGCAGAGGCGTTTAAATTAATTAAGCAACAATCACCCGTGCCCTTAGTTGCCGACATTCATTTTGACTATCGCATAGCCCTGAAAGTAGCTGAATATGGCGTAGATTGTTTAAGGATCAATCCTGGTAATATTGGTCGAGAAGATCGTATACGCGCAGTAGTCGATGCGGCAAAAGATTACAATATCCCAATCCGTATTGGGGTTAACGGCGGCTCTTTGGAAGCAGATATTCAGGAAAAATATCGTGAGCCTACACCAGAAGCCTTGGTTGAATCGGCTATGCGGCATGTTGATATTTTGGATCGACTGAATTTCGATCAGTTTAAAGTCAGTGTGAAAGCGTCAGATGTGTTTTTGGCGGTGGGAGCATACCGCTTATTAGCAAAGCAAATTAATCAGCCGTTACATTTGGGTATCACCGAAGCAGGGGGCGCTAGAGCCGGAGCGGTTAAATCTGCTATTGGCTTAGGGATGTTGTTAGCTGAGGGCATTGGCGACACCATCAGAATTTCACTGGCTGCCGATCCGGTAGAAGAGGTTAAGGTTGCCTTTGATATCCTTAAATCCTTGCGGATCCGCGCTCGCGGTATCAATTTTATTGCTTGTCCTAGTTGTTCACGGCAAGAGTTTGATGTGATTAAAACCATGAATGAATTGGAACAACGGTTAGAGGATATCGTCGATCCTTTGACTGTCTCTGTGATCGGTTGTGTGGTAAATGGCCCCGGAGAAGCCCTGATTTCAGATTTAGGTGTGGCAGGCGCTAATCGGAAAAGTGGCTTTTATATTAATGGTGAGCGGCAGCGGCTGCGCCTTGATAATGGGCAAATTGCCGAGCAGTTAGAGCAACAAGTGCGACACTATTTACAACAGCGTATTGCAGTAAAACAGCTATAAAGTCGGAAAGTAGAGGTATCTTGCGGCCGTTGAGTATATAATCAGCGGCATTTTGCATGGTTGTTTAAGTAATACCCTGCGTTAAAAGTTAAACCGAAACGGAAGAATTATTTTGTCTAAACAAATTCAGGCAATTCGTGGTATGAACGATTGTCTGCCTCAGGATTCAGTCCTGTGGCAATATGTGGAACAAGTGCTACGTGAAACGGTAGCAAGTTACGGCTACAGTGAAATTCGTTTTCCCATCGTCGAAATGACCGAGCTTTTTAAACGGTCTATTGGCGAAGTCACCGATATTGTTGAAAAAGAAATGTACACCTTTACTGACCGGAACGGTGACAGCTTAACCCTTCGTCCAGAAGGAACTGCTTGCTGTGTCAGAGCCGGTAACGAGCACGGTTTGCTTTACAATCAAGAGCAGCGCTTATGGTACACGGGGCCGATGTTTCGGCATGAGCGCCCGCAAAAAGGTCGCTACCGTCAATTTCATCAATTTGGCCTTGAAGCTTTTGGCATCGCTACGGCAGATATTGATGCTGAAGTGATAATTCTCAGCGCACGCTTATGGCAAAAGCTGGGGTTAACGCCCTATGTCAAGTTAGAGCTTAACTCTTTAGGTTCTAATGAAGCTCGTGCTGCTTATCGTGATACCTTGATTGCTTATCTGGAACAGCATAAATCCTTGCTGGATGAAGATAGCTTAAGACGTTTGTACAGCAATCCACTGCGTGTGTTGGATAGCAAGAATCCTGCTATGGCAGAGATGCTCGCCGCTGCGCCTAAGTTAGCAGAACATTTAGATGCCGAGTCGGCTTTGCATTTTGCCCAATTACAGCAGCGTTTAACCGCCGCCGGTATCGAATTCACGCTTAATCCACGTCTGGTGCGAGGCCTCGACTACTATAACCGTACCGTATTTGAATGGGTGACAACTGAGCTGGGTTCGCAAGGCACAGTTTGCGCAGGTGGTCGTTACGATGGTTTAGTCGAGCAGTTAGGGGGTAAAGCCACCCCTGCAGTCGGTTTTGCCCTTGGTTTAGAACGTCTGATTCTTTTACTACAAACTTTAAATCTCTCGCCAGTGTTGCCGGCAACAGCAGATATTTATCTGATGGCTGTAGGCGAGTCTGCGGAACTTGCAGCAATAAGTGTTGCCGAAAGGCTGCGTAGTGATTTACCCACTAAACGTGTTATCTTGCACTGTGGTGGTGGTAATCTTAAAAAACAATTTAAAAAAGCGGATAAATCAGGCGCAGAGCTGGCACTGATTTTAGGTGAAGAAGAACTGGCTAACGGCGAAGTTACCCTAAAATGGTTGCGTCAAGACAAGCCACAACAAACCCTTAAGTTGAGTGAATTGGCTCAACATCTGGCCTAAAAGAATAACGGAGTAGTTAGGTGGAAATTTACACAAGTGAAGAGCAACAGGTTGAAGCCATTAAACGATTTTGGAATCAATATGGTAAAGCGATTTTAGGCGGTGTAGTTATTGGTTTAGCTTCGCTGTATGGTTGGCGTTTTTATCAGGCAGAACAGCGGGCCAGCGCGGAGGCTTTGTCGAATAGTTATGCACAATTAATTGAACAGCAAGGTAATGATGCAGAATGGTTAGCCCAAGCGCAGCGTTTTATTGGTGAGCAAGGTAGCAGCAATTACGCCATTTTTGCGGCGTTATTATCAGCAAAAGAAGCCGTTAATGCTGGCGACTTGGCGTCTGCCAGTCAGCATCTGAATTGGGCGCAGCAGAACAGTAAAGATGCTAATATTAAAGCCATTGCCCAAATTCGTTTGGCCAGAGTGCAGCGTGAGCTTGGAGAACTAGCTGCAGCGCTAGCAACCATTAACCAAACAATGCCTGAGAGTTTTACTGCGCAACAGTCCGAACTTAAAGGTGATATTTTGCAAGCGAATGGGGATTTGCCGGCGGCGAAGTCCGCTTTTCAGCAGGCTTTAACGCAAGCCGGCAGCAATGCTCAGTTATTACAAATTAAATTGGATGAGCTGGCGCACATCACTGCTGCGAATTAAGGGGCTGGCATGAAATTATCCATTAAAAATGCAGCCTTGGCTATAATCGCCTTGACCTTGGTAGCATGCTCGAACAAAGAAAAGTTAGAACTGCCTGAGGTGGAAAATCGGATTAGCCCGAAGAAAGTGTGGGATATTCAGGTTGGTAACGGTGTTAAGCATTATGAATCCGGTTTAAAGCCTTTGTTATTAAACGATAAAGTCTATATGGCTAGTCGAGAAGGTATTGTGTTAGCGGCGGACATCAAGTCTGGCAAACGCATTTGGACTTTTGATTTACGAACGGATAATACCCTTTCAACTTGGGAACGCTTAAGCCAAAATTGGTCTACCAAGAATGCCCGTATTGCAGGTGGTATTAGCCAAGGTTTTGGCAATATCTATTTTGGCACTGAGAATGGCGACGTAGTTGCCCTTAATGCTGAAACGGGTGAATTAGTGTGGCGTAGCCAAGTCCCTGGCGAAGTGTTATCCAGCCCAGCTGTCGGCAGTGGCTTTGTGGTAGTTCAGTTAGGCTCGGGTAATTTGATTGCCCTGAATCCAGATAATGGAGAAGAACGTTGGGTTTTTGAAACCGAGCAGCCTCCCCTGACTATTCGTGGCGTAAGTGAGCCGGTCATTGATAGTGGTGGTGTGATTTATGGTGGCGCTAACGGTCGTGTAGGAGTGTTGGTGGTTGACCGGGGCTTTCAAGCTTGGGAAGAAGCTATTGCTACACCTAAAGGCAGCACCGACTTATCGCGTTTAGTGGACGTAGATGCTAAGCCCATTGTAGTTGCCGGTACTATTTACGCTATTGCTTATAACGGTGAGTTATTTGCTCTAGATTTGCGAAGTGGCCAGCAGTTATGGAAAAGCGACTATGCCAGTTTCCGAAATATGGCGGTGTCTGGTAATGTTTTATATTTAGTTGATTCTGTAGGGCGTATCTATGCGGTAGATCGTCGTAATGGTTCAGAATTGTGGAGCCAAACAGGCTTACATCGACACTTTTTAACCGGCCCCACGGTATACAAAGACTATTTAGTTATTGGTGATAATAAGGGCAATTTACACTGGCTGGATCGTAGTTCTGGTGAATTTGTTGCTCGGCAAAGCTTCGACGGCTCAGGCTTTTACCGTGAAGCTGTTGCAAATAATGATGTATTAGTGATCACAACCCGTGATGGTGAGCTAACCTTATTACAAACGCCTTAAACTGCGTTTTACACTATTAAGCAGAAAACAGGCCTTTAAAGAGAAGGCCTGTTTTCTTATTTTAGAGGCTGACAAAAATGTTACCTGTAGTTGCCCTAGTAGGGCGTGCCAATGTTGGCAAATCAACGTTATTTAATCGCTTAACTCGCACGCGGGACGCCTTAGTCGCTGATTTTCCGGGGTTAACCCGCGATCGCAAATACGGCTCAGTAAACTTTGAAGGTATGGAGTTTATTGTAGTTGATACCGGTGGTATTGACGGCAATGAGCAAGGTATCGAAGTGGAAATGGCAGAGCAATCATTAAAAGCCATCGACGAAGCCGATGTCGTGTTATTTATGGTAGATGCGCGAGCCGGCTCGACCGTAGGGGATCAGGCCATCGCTGAGCACATTCGCCGCGTGCGCAAGCCCGTCTTTCTGGTAGCGAATAAAACCGATGGTTTAGATGCGGATACTGCCATCGCTGATTTTTATAGCTTGGGTATTGGCGAGGTGTATCCCATTGCCGCTGCGCATGGTCGCGGCGTCTCCTCGTTATTACAACATGCGCTATTGCCATTCTTAGAAACTCGGCAAGGTACTGCATTAGCGGATGGCGAGGGCGCACCTGAACTAGACCTAACGTCGGTAAGTGAAGAAGAAGCGGCTGCCGAAGCGGCGCGTTTACGTTCAGAGCATATTAAATTGGCTATTGTTGGCCGGCCTAATGTTGGTAAGTCCACGCTAACTAACCGTATTTTAGGTGAAGAGCGGGTCGTGGTGTTTGACATGCCAGGCACCACCCGCGATTCGGTATATATCCCCATGAAACGCAATGAGCGTGACTATACGCTGATTGATACTGCTGGGGTGCGTCGTCGTGGCAAAATCGACGATATGGTTGAAAAATTCTCGGTGGTTAAAACCCTGCAAGCCATTGAAGATGCCAACGTCGTTATTCTGGTGGTCGATGCGCGCCAAGGTATTTCCGATCAAGATTTAAGTATTTTAGGCTTTGTCCTGAATGCTGGGCGCTCGTTGGTACTGGCCGTTAATAAATGGGATGGTCTGAACGATAGCGTAAAAGATGAAATTAAACGCGAGCTAGATCGCCGTTTAGGTTTTATCGATTTTGCCCGCTTGCACTTTATCTCGGCCTTACACGGCTCAGGCGTGGGTAATTTATTTGAGTCAGTAGAAGAAGCCTTTGATTCGGCGACTAAGCGGGTAAGTACGTCATTGCTAACGCGTATTATGAAAATGGCTCAGGAAGATCACCAGCCGCCAATGGTGGCGGGTCGTCGTGTTAAGCTGAAATATGCGCATGCCGGCGGTTATAATCCGCCTATCGTGGTCATTCACGGTAATCAGGTAAAAGATTTACCCGACTCCTACAAACGCTACCTGATGAACTACTATCGTAAAGCCTTGCAAATGATGGGCACGCCAATTCGTATTGAATTCCGGGAGGGAGAAAACCCCTTTACGCCAACTAAAAAGAATACTGAGACGGCACTGCAAAAATATAAGCGTGAACGCTTGTTAAAAGCACGGCAAAATTTAGCGCAAAAGACTAAGAGTAAGGATTAACAGATGAATTTCCGTTTTCCGGTCATTGTTATTGACGAAGACTTTCGTTCAGAGAACATTTCAGGCTCAGGTATCCGTGATCTGGCTGAAGCTATCGGTAGCCATGGCTTTGAGGTGATTGGTTATACCAGCTATGTCGATTTGACGGCTTTCGCCCAGCAAGCGAGCCGTGCTTCATGCTTTATTTTATCTATCGATGATGAAGAATTTGGCGGTGGCACCGATGCGGAAGTCAATATTGCGCTGCTTGAGCTGCGCGCCTTTGTCAAAGAAGTGCGTAAGCGTAATGCCGATATTCCGATTTTCTTATATGGGGAAACCCGTACTAGCCGCCATATCCCAAACGATATATTGCGCGAGCTACACGGCTTTATTCATATGTTTGAAGATACGCCTGAGTTTGTGGCACGGCATATTATCCGCGAAGCCCGTAAATATTTAGATGCCTTAGCGCCGCCGTTTTTTAATGCGCTAATGGATTATGCACAAGACAGCTCTTACTCTTGGCACTGCCCGGGGCACTCAGGTGGTGTGGCGTTCTTGAAAAGCCCGGTTGGCCAAATGTTTCACCAATTTTTTGGTGAAAATATGTTGCGGGCCGATGTCTGTAACTCGGTGGATGAATTAGGCCAGTTGCTGGATCACACGGGTCCGGTAGCGGAAAGCGAAGCCAATGCGGCACGCATTTTTAATGCCGATCACTTATTTTTCGTGACTAACGGCACCTCAACCTCGAATAAGATGGTCTGGCACTCAGTGGTGGCACCAGGCGATATCGTAGTAGTCGATCGTAACTGCCATAAATCGATTCTGCACTCCATTATTATGACCGGTGCTATTCCGGTATTTTTAATGCCAACCCGTAATCATTTTGGCATTATCGGCCCTATTCCAAAAAGCGAGTTTTCGCCAGAGGCGATTGCCAAGAAAATTGAAGCCAATCCATTTGCCCGCAATGCGAAAAACAAGAAACCGCGTATTTTAACCATTACGCAAAGTACTTATGA
>CAZNXI010000009.1:0-38691 GCA_964577005.1 uncultured Rheinheimera sp. | reverse complement strand
ATAATGCCATCATTAATATCTCCGTGTTAGAGAGTCAAACCCAGCAAGCACAAGCGGTGCAAATTGGCGGTATAGCCCGCAACTTACTGGGTCAACAACGTGACTTAGTCTTCCGGGAAGTGAAAGATGGCGATGCGATTTATTACATTGCGGTTATGCCATTTCGTAATGAAGAGCAGTTTCGTTTTAGCTTAGATATTCGCCAAGGCAATAAGCGCCAGCAACTGAACTTTGAACAAAAACTCTACACCGAGTAAGGTCTAACCCATGCAAAAAATTGTACTGGCCACGGGTAATAAAGGGAAAGTGGCCGAGCTTTCGGCCATGTTAAGCCCCTTTGCGCTCTCCGTCATCCCACAGACTGAGCTCGGGGTAAGCGATGCCGCCGAAACCGGCCTCACCTTTGTTGAAAATGCCATTATTAAAGCCAGACATGCGGCCCAGCTTACTGGCTTACCCGCCATTGCGGATGATTCAGGTCTAGCGGTTAGCGCCTTAGGGGGAGCCCCAGGGATTTATTCAGCCCGTTATGCCGGTGAGCCAAGTGATGACGCCGCCAATATTAGCAAGCTACTCGATGCGCTAGCCGAGACGCCAGCTGAGCAGCGTCAAGCGGCATTTCACTGCGTGTTGGTCTATTTGAGACATGCTGCCGATCCCACGCCATTGATTTGTCATGGCAGTTGGCACGGAGCAATAGCCTTAACTCGCAGTGGTGAAGGCGGCTTTGGTTATGATCCGGTGTTTTATTTACCCGCACTGGGAAAAACAGCTGCCGCACTTACCGCCACTGAAAAACAACAACTTAGCCACAGAGGTAAAGCCTTGAGACAATTGCTAGAGCAACTTCGCCTACAGCAGCAAGAGGAAACGCGCGCTTGAGCCTGCAATTACCGCCGTTATCACTGTATATTCATATCCCTTGGTGTATTCAAAAATGCCCCTACTGTGATTTTAATTCTCATGCCGTAAAACAAGGCATTCCAGAGCAAGAATATATCGCGCATTTACTGGCCGATTTACGCCAAGATTTACCCTTAGTGCTGGGCAGACAGCTTGAAACAATTTTTATTGGTGGCGGCACCCCGAGTGTCTTCAGTGCTGCTGGGATCAAACAGATTTTAGACGGTGTAAAAAATGAGCTAGCTGTCAGTGCAGATTTAGAAGTCACAATGGAAGCCAATCCAGGTACTTTTGAAGCCGAGCGTTTTACTGGCTATGTTGCCGCTGGGGTTACCCGTTTTTCACTCGGGGTGCAAACCTTTCAAGCTGCGCAGTTAAGTGCTTTGGGGCGGATCCATAATGCTGCTGAAGCAAAAACTGCAGCACAGTTAGCCGCGACGTTACCGCTTAACAGCTTTAATTTAGATTTGATGCATGGCCTACCTGGACAAACGGTTGATGATGCCCTCGCTGATTTAGCCACTGCCATAGCCTTAAATCCGCCGCATTTGTCTTGGTATCAACTCACCATTGAGCCCAATACCGCTTTTGCTTCCCGCCCACCCGTGTTACCAGAAGACGATATGTTATGGGATATACAGCAAGCAGGACTGGCCGTTCTGGCCGCGGCAGGCTATCAACAGTATGAAACCTCAGCCTACAGTAAAGCGGGTCACCAATGTCGGCATAACCTTAATTATTGGCGCTACGGTGATTATTTAGGCATAGGCTGTGGTGCCCATGGCAAAATTACTCTACCGTCACGCAATAGTATTTTACGTACGGTTAAGATTAAACATCCTAAAGGCTATATGGATCTGAGTCGCGGTTATCTGGATGAAAAGCAACAAGTTGCCGCAGAGGATTGTCCTTTCGAGTTTTTTATGAACCGCTTTCGCTTGCTTGAACCTTGTCCTATTAACGATTTTGGCGCTTTTACTGGCTTACCCCTTAGCACCATAACTGAACCTATTGAAGACGCTTTAGCCAAAGCATTACTGACACAACATGCCACTAGCTGGCAAGTTACCCCGAAAGGGGCTCGTTATTTAAATGATTTATTAACGCTGTTTATTTGATTAGTTGGCCGCGACAAAAAGGATAAGAAAATGAAGAAGAATAAACCGGCTCTGGCCCTACTTACTGTCGCCTTAACCGCCGCCTTATTGCTCGGATGTGGCCCCAAAGCCCCCCAATCCGTAGCAGAAGACTCTGCAGCACAACAAAGGTTACAGACTGCAGATATGCAAGCTAACCAACTGTTTGAGCAAATCTTTAACGAGCGGGTACAACGAAACCCTATTTTACAAACTAGCCTTGGTATCAAAGACGATTACGATAAATGGCAAGACCTGAGTGATACCGCCTTTGCCGAGGAACTGGCAATGACCCGCCAGCATCTGGCCTTACTTGACGCTTTGGAAACAAAGACGTTAGATCCGCAAACACAGTTAAGTTATCGCTTATTGCATAAACAACTCAATGAAACGTTAGAAGATGCCCGTTGGCGGCGCTATAGCTACCCGGTTAATCAAATGTTTGGTATCCATTCCCAAGTACCAGCAGTGCTGATTAATCAACATCGAATAAACGATGTAGCGGATGCCAAAGCCTACATTGCTCGTCTTAATGCTGTACCCTTGTTGTTTCAACAATTGCAGTCAAATTTATCAGCCAGCGCAGAGCAAGGCATTATTGTGCCAAAATTTGTGTTTCCGCATTTGCGATCAGCCAGTGAAAACCTGATTAAAGGCGCGCCTTTTGATGAACAAGCTGACAGCACGTTACTGGCCGATTTTAAACGAAAAATTGCGACTCTTAATTTAACAGCAGCCGAGCAAAAATTATTGGTAGATGAAGCGACGCTAGCGTTAGTTACTCGCGTCGGGCCGGCTTATCAGCAGTTTCTGCGTTATCTAGACCAACTAGAGCAACAAGCAGGTACTGTGGATGGCGTTTGGCGCTTTCCTGATGGCGAGGCGTTCTACCAGAATCGCTTACAACGCATGACCACCACAAACTTAACTGCGCAACAAATCCATCAGTTAGGGCTGGATGAAGTTGCCCGGATCCATGCTGAAATGCAACAGATTATGCAGCAAGTTGGTTTTGCGGGTACTTTAACTGAATTCTTTGTATTTATGCGAGAAGCACCACAATTTTATTATCCAGATACTGCAGCAGGTCGCACTGAATATCTGCAAGCCGCAACCGCGATGATTGATCATATGCGTACTCGACTGGATGAACTGTTTTTAATAAAACCCAAAGCCGAGATGATTGTTCAAGCGGTAGAGCCTTTCCGGGAACAAAGTGCCGGTAAAGCGTTTTATCAGCGCCCCTCTATGGACGGTACTCGTCCCGGTGTCTATTACGCCAACTTATACCGAATGAGTGATATGCCGAAGTATCAGATGGAGGCTTTGGCTTACCACGAAGGGATCCCTGGTCATCATATGCAGCTGGCTATTGCGCAGGAGCTAGAGGGGATCCCAAAATTCCGTCGCTTTGGTGGTGCAACAGCATATATCGAAGGTTGGGGGCTGTATTCTGAACTCTTACCCAAAGAAATAGGTTTATATGCTGATCCTTATTCCGACTTTGGCCGTCTTGCGATGGAACTATGGCGTGCTGCACGATTAGTGGTTGATACGGGCTTACATGCTAAAAAATGGTCACGAGAGGAGGCCATTGAATATTTGATTGCCAACACTCCGAATCCGGCTGGCGATGCCGCGAAAGCCATTGAACGCTATATTGTTATGCCGGGCCAAGCCACTGCCTATACCGTAGGCATGATTAAGATTTTGGAGCTTAGGCAACGCGTTAAAACCGCCTTGGGTGAGCAATTTGATATACGTGAATTTCATCAGGTTGTATTACAAAATGGTGCTGTGCCACTGGATGTTTTAGAGCAATTGATAGATAACTTTATTAGCTTAAATCAAGCAGAGCCTATCCAGTAAAGATTTAAAATGCATTAACACCAGACTATCCTCAGTATGGTGTTAACGCGTTATAATCATTAAATAAATAACTTTTCATGCTGAGTAATTGACGAACACTGCACCACACGACTTTCAAAATTTTCTTAAAATAGCTTTTCTTGCAGTTGTTTAAAGATATGTTAGGGTGAAATACATTGCGATTGCTTACAAGGTTGCCATATGGTTGAAAACCAACATCTTGATTTAGAAGAAATCGTCCGGGACAGCTTTGACGAAGATGAATTTAATCAGCTGTTAACGCGATTGACGGAGCTCGAGCCGGCTGAATTAGCATTGGCGTTAGAGTCTATGCCGCTAGAACAGCGACTTAACTGTTGGCTTGGGCTATCCCCAGAAGATCAGATTGAAGCACTGACCCATATGCGGGTAGATGCTAGGGAAAATATCTTTAAACAGCTAGACGACTTTCAGCTAAGAACCTTGGTTGAAGAAATGGATGTCGATGCTCTCCTTGAGCTTTTAGATGAGTTGCCGCAGCGTTTATATGATTATGCTTGCTCACGCCTTGACGCCAGTCAACGCCGCTGGCTAGAAATGGCGTTAACCTATGATGAAGATCAATGTGGTCGTTATGCTGATCATGATCTGTTGATCCTGAATAAAAATGCCAAAGTACGAGATGCTATTCGGTTATTTCAAAATGTGCCTGCAGATGCCGAATATCAAGATACGTTATTCGTCATTGATCGTACCGGTCGTTATGCTGGGCAAATTCAGGCCAGCAATTTGCTTGGCCGGGCGAGCCATTTGCCCATCGAAGGTTTTATTGACGAAGATTCCCCTATAGTCGATGGCCAACTTGATTTGGATCAGGGGTCTGAAATCGTAGCGCGTTCAGGCTATACTGCACTGGCAGTAGTGGACGCAGACGGTAAATTATTAGGTCGACTGTCCATCGGCGAGGCACTGGAAAATGTGCGCCGTAGTCTTGAAAGCCAGTTTATGCATACTGCGGGTTTGGATGAAGAAGAAGATTTATTTGCACCTATTTTTATCAGCGCCAAACGCCGAGCAATCTGGTTAGGCATTAATTTGTTAACCGCTTTCTTAGCAGCTTGGACTATTGGTTTATTTGAAGCAACCTTACAACAAGTCGTTGCCCTTGCCGTCTTAATGCCCATTGTGGCAAGCATGGGGGGGATTGCAGGTAGCCAAACGCTCACGCTAATGATTCGAGGGTTAGCCTTAGAGCAAATTACTGAACAAACCTACATGACACTATTGCGCAAAGAAATTGGCGTAGCAGCCATTAATGGCGTGCTATGGTCTATTGTGATTGCTGTTATCACTTATTTTTGGTTTGGCGATTGGCTTATTGGTGGCATCATAGGTTTAGCTATTGTAATCAATATCATTATTGCAGCAATATCGGGGGTTTATATTCCTCGCTGGTTAGACAAGCTAAATATTGATCCAGCCTTGTCTGGCTCCGTGATTTTAACTACGGTGACAGATGTTGTAGGATTTTTTGCGTTCTTAGGGCTAGGAACGCTATTTTTACTGGCATAATAGTAACAAATCAAGTAGATAGGCATATTGCCTTGCTACCATTCTTTTTTGTCTGCAGTCACTGTAACTACAGGCAGGAGTCTTTATGAAAATAGCGATACTATCGCGTAATGCCGAACTGTACTCAACAAAACGCTTGGTTGATGCTGCAGTCACTGCAGGCCATGAAGTAAGAGTTATCGATCCATTAATGTGTTACATGAACATTAACCGTATCAGCTCTTCAATTCATTACAAGGGCGAAGTATTGGAAGGTTTTGATGCCGTGATCCCCCGCATTGGTGCTTCTATAACTTTTTATGGTACTGCGGTGCTGCGGCAGTTTGAAATGATGGGCGTTTACTCATTAAACGAGTCGGTAGCTATCGGTCGTGCGCGCGATAAATTACGCTCTTTACAATTGTTAGCTCGTCAAGGTATCGGTTTACCTGTAACTGGTTTTGCAGACAAACCAGGCGATATCCCTGACTTAATTGAGATGGTCGGCGGTGCTCCGCTCGTGATAAAACTGTTGGAAGGTACTCAAGGAATTGGCGTGGTCTTGGCCGAAACCCGTACCGCAGCCGAAAGCGTGATTGATGCTTTTATGGGCCTGAATGCCCATATTCTGGTGCAAGAGTATATCCGGGAGGCCAATGGTGCCGATATCCGTTGTTTTGTTGTTGGTGATAAAGTTGTTGCCGCCATGAAGCGCCAAGCCAAAGCAGGCGAGTTCCGTTCTAATTTACATCGTGGTGGTACTGCCAGCAAGATCAACTTAACACCTGATGAAAGACGAACCGCGATTGCTGCAGCTAAAACGATGGGGCTAGCGGTAGCAGGTGTTGATCTATTACGTTCTAATCATGGACCTGTTGTGATGGAAGTGAACAGCTCTCCTGGTTTAGAAGGTATTGAAGGCGCTACCGGCAAAGATGTGGCTGGTTTGATCATTGCGCACCTCGAAAAACAAGTCATTAGTTTTAAAAATAAACGCCAGATAAAAACAAAAGGAACCGGCTGATGACCCGGCTTATCACACAACAGCGCCCTCCTTTTCAACTTGGCGCAAGTCAAATTATTGCGGGCAGTCGTGCTGTAGTGGATATTCCTTTTGGCAAACTTTATACCCATACGGAATTAAATATCGGTGCTCATGTGGTGCATGGACGCCAAAATGGCCCAGTGTTACTGATCACGGCGGCGCTACATGGTGATGAAATCAATGGTGTGGAAATTTGCCGTCGCTTGTTAAAAGAGCCTCGACTAAACCGCTTGCGGGGTACCTTAATCGTTGTGCCTATTGTGAATACCTATGGTTTTGTGCAGCAATCCCGTTATCTGCCGGACCGCCGGGATCTCAACCGTAGCTTTCCGGGAAGTGAAAAAGGCTCGCTGGGTAGCCGCATGGCTTATCAATTTACCAACAGTATTCTGACCAAGTGTACTCATGCCATAGATTTGCACACCGGCGCTATTCATCGCGCTAATTTGCCACAAGTGCGCGCCAGCGCAAAAGACAAAATCGCTCTACGCATGGCAGAGATGTTTAATGCGCCCATTATCATTAAAGCGGCCAGCCGCGAAGGGACGATGCGTGGCACAGCCAACAATTTAGGTATCCCCATTTTACTGTATGAAGCCGGTGAAGCGCTGCGTTTTGACGAGCAAGCAATTAAAATTGGGGTACGCGGCATCGTCAATGTGATGCAAGATCTAGGCATGTTGACACATGCGAAAAAAGGCGTAAAAACCCAATCGTTGTTTTCCAAGAAGAGCAGCTGGGTTCGGGCAGAGCATGACGGTATTGCGCGCTATTATGTGAGCCTTGGACAAACTGTTCAGCAGGGAGATCTGTTAGCACACATCTACTCTCCCTATTCCGACTTTGAAGTCGCGATTACCGCTACCTTAGCTGGTGTTGTCATTGGCCGAAATAACCTGCCATTAGTGAATGAAGGTGAAGCTTTATTTCATATAGCTGAAGTCAGTTTTTTAGCAGAAGCAGAGAAAACGTTAGATGCGATTAGTGATGAAGTCGATAATGCTATGCCATTATCTCTAACGGACGAATATGGTGTAGTTTGAAACCTCCATAGTAATCATCACTGAAAAGACTGGCGTTTATTCCGGTTTATCTACCACAACATCAATTTCAGCTAAGCGCGAAATTCGTTGCTGTAGCTTACTTTCTATATGGTCAAGCTCACGCATTCGCTGGCAAAATAATGCCGATTTTGCTTCTAACTCAACAATTTTTTCATCCATACCCAAGGTGATTTTTTCCATCAATTGATTGACCGATTGCCAATCTTGAGTTTCCGGACGCTCAAAATTACTGTCTGATTGTCTTAACGCATCACGTAAGGCTCCCCATACCGCGCCAACAGTATGCCGAGCCAAGGTATTTAATTGTGGCTTGAGCTCACGATTGAGAAAGTTATCTAATTCATCCAGGCTTTGTGGCGCCAGATAAAAATGATCTCCCGTTCGAACAAAGCGTGACAAGAATTGAAACGTAGTTTCGCGGATCAGCGCCCGCCATTCGGCTTGTTGCGACTTGTTACCGACCCCAACTAACATTGCTTCAATGCTCGATAAGCCAACTTCAACACCATCAACGGCTAAACTAACAATCTCGGGGACAAACTTACGTAACCCTTCAGCATAAAGTTGTAATAAGCGCTGATCCTCGTCATCCAACTCATGCCAATCGCCCTTGATAAAAAGTTGCTGATCATGGTTAATTTGGACATAAGTGCGATTGTTTTGCATAACTCGGATATGCTCAGGTGAAATGAGCACGCCATAACGGAACGCCATATTACAATCAGCCTGAGCAGGCAAACTGACCAAAAACAATAGCAAAGCAACAAAAAAAGGCACTGTAGCCATCCGACAATAGAAATGGGTTATTAGCATAGAAAAAAACACCAACAAAGGCACGTCCTGTTACCGCAGCTTGCCTCCTGCTGGTCGCATCAAAGCGCTTAACGCATTACAGAGGCGAAATAGCAGGATGCCCTTCCAGCACTTTAATTGAAGAGGGGCCATATTCACGACGACTCCGCACAGACTCGTTGGCAAAATGGACCTCAACTGCAGCAAATAACTGCTGCGTGACTTTGACCTCTAAGGTTTGTAAAATTTGTTGCCGTTGTGCTTCTAACTCACGCAGCTCTTCCAACAGCTTCATACCTAGCTGCCGCTGTGCAATAAACTCTTGCTCAAACATCACTAATTGCGGATCGGCTTGACCAGCAAGTAACTTTTTCTGACTATCAATCTGTTCTTTTAGCTCATCCATCAAGGCTTTTGCCTCTGTGACCTGAGCACGTAACAATAATTGTTGTTCGATAATGGGGTTAAGTTGTCGATTTAATTTAACCACGACAACACCATTAGAAGGAGAACCTAATTGCCCACAACTCAAGTTTTGTGCAAGCTGATAATACCCACCAACAATCTTACCGTTAATTTTCTCTTCGGTCCCGACCAAAACACTATGGGCATCAACAGCACAATGCATTAAATACTTAGTCGCATAAATATTACCTTTGCACTCTAGCTCCGTATACTGTGCCATATTGCAAAAAATATCACCCTGCGCTGAAATTTTCGTGCTGTACTCCTGCTCCTCTCCTGCGGCAAGTTGATGACCGATAATAGCCCCACCAATGGTAATATCGCCGCCCGCTTCAATTAAAGAACCTTCTACAACACCTTTAATAAACACATTACCTCCGGCGATGACTTTCATGCCAGCAATAACATTACCCGTAACCACTACTGAACCTTTAAAAACAATGTGACCAGAAGTCAGATCTACTTGGCTCACAGTAAATACTTCGTCAACAGTAGCGCCATTTTCGATGGCCCGCGGCAAACCATCCTGAATAGCAATTAATAAGTTCTCGTCATTAACCGCAAAACCCACGCCAGTTCCGAGTTGCCAGTCAATAGCCGTCCCCGGAGAAGGTTCTGTTCTTTCACCTGTTACTGTAAAGCCTGGCTCTCCTAACGTCGGCGCTAAGCGCCTCATCAATACATCCCCTGCTGATACGGCAGGAATAGCACCAAAATCTCTTAAATCAACTTTTGCTTCAGAATCTACTAAAGGCTGTTTACGACGCGCTACCATTTCAGGTAGTAAAGCTTCGAAATGAGATGATTTACCATGCTGTACTTCCCGTCCAAAGGCAATATCTGCTCTTAAACGTGTACCCGGTTCTGCTCGACTTGCCTCCTGCACTAAACGCACAATATTGTCTTTACTAAAACCAAAAACAATACCAATATCCTGTGCAGCTTTTACTAAAGCATTGGCTGATATAGGGCTGCCTCCCCAAGCTGCTGTAATAAAAGCGACCGCTTTCATTTTGTCTTCAGCGATTTCAAAACTAAGAAGGGCAGCTCGTTTCTGAGCGATGGGGTAAGACAGTTGTTTACTGTTAGCAGCTAAGGTCATAGCAATAACTTTTTGTTGCAGCTGCTGGTACTCTGCTAAGAGATTATCGAGTTGCGCTTGTAAAATGAGATAGCGGCCATAGCCAGCATCACGCAGAGCCTGTTGAATTTGCTCAGCGCTTATTGCGTCTGCCGATACCGACACTGTTATCGTTATTGTCTCGTCGATTTCAGTAAATTGCATATAATGTTATACCCACTACATCAAGTAAAAAAAGGGCTAAATAGATGACTACTGAACCAAAAAAAGCAGACAAAGGCAAGCACTGAATAGCTTCAGGGCAAAAAAAGTAAAATTATAGTAAGTAAGTCGCAGATTAGATGTAATTGTCTTGGTGCACGCGAATAAACATATCTGTATCTTGCTTAGTGTAATCTACTTTGTATTCTTTATTATTTAACGCTTGAATAAACAGCAATGTTTTGGTTTCACCAAATACATCCACACTGGACACGTCAACAAGCTCCATATAACGCTCTTTAGCCTCAGCACGGCTAGCAGGTATGCTTTCTTCAAAGCGTTTAACGCCATGCCGAGTTACGATAATCGCCGGATCATCATCATCATTCACTATAATTAAATCTAACTTTTTGTTTTTATGAATTAATGTATTCCGGCCACTGACCAGAAAGGCTTTTTCAAAACTATTCATTACAGCCCTGCCATATTAGTAATTTAAGCATATTATGATACACAGCGTTAAAACTGTCTAGGCATCTGAGTGTCGTTGTGCTAAACGCAACTTATTGATCTGTTGACACCAGTTATGAGTATCTGCACTGTTGGTATTTATAGGTACTAATAATTCTAGGCCGCATAACTCTCCCAATTTTTGCATACGCTGAGCAAAAATCGCCTTCACACCATTGTATTCATAGTCTGCTGTTACAAACCGATCTTTCTCATTTAATAATTCAGTTGCACATCTGCCATCGGAGCAGCCTTGTTTTATTGCTTCAAAATATAACGGTCGCTGCTCGGTCATAATTCGTACAGCTAACCGTAAAGGTATTTGCTGCAGGATCACATCAAAGTTAGTAATTTTAAACCCAATAAAAGCTAAATCTTGTCCGGCTACACTGGGTATAGCGCTGTAACTAAAGGCATGCCAGGGTAATAGCCAGCTACCAGCTCGATGGTGGTAATGTATGCCCACATCATCACAAACCAAACTATAGCGTGGTTCAGCGAGCTTTGCCCAACCAATGAACGCGGCCAGAAAGCA
The DNA here is from genome assembly GCA_964577005.1 of uncultured Rheinheimera sp. Classification (GTDB taxonomy): domain Bacteria; phylum Pseudomonadota; class Gammaproteobacteria; order Enterobacterales; family Alteromonadaceae; genus Alishewanella. Next base: position 27,560 of record CAZNXI010000009.1, on the reverse strand, counting down.
AGCTAAATATGCGATAGCTAATAACCAGCTAAAGTGACTTGCGAAAAAAACAGTGTAAAGAAGCAAAATGGCAAGCCCCCCCAAACTTGCCAAAAGCAAGTGAGCACCGCCATGGCTGGCTGAACCTGAAAAAGATAATGTATTCATAGTATACTCTGACGTTTTACCTGTAATGTTTGCTCTAGCAGTAAACGGTTAGTCTAAACATTAAGATCTATAAGACTAACATAATTCTATTGGCGTTATGGCGATTTTGTTTGCTTGTTATACGACCAAACCCCTGCTGACTGCGACAATAGGAAATCTGAAAGCAAGTTAATTCCATACAATACAGCAGTGCTTTTTTGTTTACTATTTTGGAGTTCCCTTGGCTCAATTACATTCGCGCTTAATCTGGTTTATTTTAATAGGATTACTATTTTTTGTTGGTTATTTATACTGGCAGTCTCAGCAAACTACTGTTTCGGTTCGAGGTCCAGGGGGAGCGGTAGCGGTTAAAACAGCCTTGGTAGAAAGCCATCCTATGAGTCGGGAAGTTAATGCCATTGGTACTGGCATTGCCAATAACTCCATCCAGCTTATTGCACCCAACAGTGAGTTTTTAATAGAGCTTAATGTTAGTGAAGGAAAGAAAGTTGCACAAGGCGAAGTCATTGCTAGGCTGAATAACATTCAGCAGCAAGCAAGGGTGGCAGAACTTGAAGCAGTGATGATTGAGCAAAGCCGGCAATTAGAGCGTTTAAAAAATCTGGCGACGACGCAAGCTACGGCGCAATCGTTATTAGATGAACAACAAAGTAAAGTGAATAGTAGTAAAGCGCAACTCGATATCGCGAGACAACAACTGAATGACATGACTATTCGGGCGCCTTTTGCAGGTTATTTAGGTCTGCGTAGAGTAAGTCAAGGCGCTTATGTGAGTAGCGGTACAGTTATGACTACCTTAGACGATATTCAACAACTAAGAGTAGAGTTTAGTGTTCCAGAACGTTATTTAGCTGAATTAGCGGTTGGTATGCCCATTACTGTCACAAATGTCGCTTATGGTAATATGCCCTTCTATGGTCAGGTGTCAGCTATAGATACCCGACTTGACCCTATAACGCGTTCAGTCACTATTCACGGCCTGATTCCCAATGAGACCTTACAACTACGCCCTGGCATGTTGCTAAATGTGCGTTTGCAATTAGAAAATCGCAATGTGTTGCGTATCTCAGAAAAAGCCTTGCTGCCGCAACAAAACCGTCAATATGTGTTTTTAGTCGATGCCGAAAACCGTGTGCAGCAAAAAGAAGTGATAATTGGACAACGCATTCCTGGCTGGGTAGAGGTTTTGTCAGGCATTCGTGAAGGCGATGAAGTCATCATTGAAGGCGTACAAAAAGTACGTACTGGCGCAACTATTTCAAAAATTGGGAGTTAATTATGTGGTTGTCGGATACCTCAGTTAAACGACCAGTCTTTGCGACAGTTGTTAACCTACTACTGGTTATTTTTGGCATTGTTTGTTTTAGTATGTTGCCGCTACGTGAGTATCCCGATATTGATTCTCCCATCGTCAGTATTAATACTAATTATCCGGGTGCTTCAGCGGAAATTGTCGAAAGCAAAATCACCCAGTTGCTCGAGGATCGTATTAGTGGTGTAGAAGGAATTAAAAGTATTAATTCGAGTAGCCGCAATGGCCGCTCAAGTATCACTATCGAATTCAATGTTGAACGCGATATTGATGCGGCAGCAAATGATGTCCGGGAAAGGGTATCACGAGCATTAAATAACCTACCCGATCAAGCTGATCCACCTGAAGTATTTAAGGCTAACGCTGACGAGGATACGATTGCCTGGTTTGTACTTAACAGTGACAATATGAGTACGTTAGAGCTTACTGATTATGCTAACCGCTATATTGCTGAACGCTTTTCTGTCGTGGATGGAGTTGCCCGCTTACAATTTGGGGGAGCTCGAGATTACGCTATGCGCATATGGTTAGATCGTGATGCAATGGCCGCCAGAGGTATTACAGTCCAAGATGTAGAATCTGTGCTTCGGGCTGAAAATGTCGAATTACCTGCTGGTAACATCAAATCCTTCGATCGTGACTTTACGGTGAGGGTTGTACGTTCTTTTCGGAGTCAGCAAGACTTTGAACGTTTAGTAATAAAACGTGGTGACAATAATTACCTTGTGCGATTGTCTGAAATAGCGGATGTCATGTTAACGGCTGAAGATGAAGAAGGCGAGTTTCGGAGCGATGGTAAAAATATTCTGGGTATCGGCATTATTAAACAATCCAAAGCCAATACACTTGAGGTTGTCCGTAATGCTAGAGCAGAAATGGAACGTATAAAAGCTAATCTTCCGCCAGGCATGACGATAGAACCGGGTTATGATTCTTCTCTTTTTATTTCAGAGTCTATTAGAGAGGTCTATAACACCCTTGGTATAGCAATGTGCATGGTAGTTTTAGTTATTTTCCTCTTTCTTGGAAATATTCGGGCTACTTTTATCCCTGCGATAACCGTACCAGTTGCCTTGATATCCGCAGTTATCGTACTTTATGCTCTGGATTTTTCAATCAATTTACTTACTCTGCTCGCTATGGTTTTAGCCATAGGCTTAGTCGTGGACGACTCTATTGTCGTACTCGAAAATATTTATCGTCGTATCGAGCAAGGTGAAGCACCGCTATTGGCTGCATATCGAGGCGCGCGTGAAGTGGGTTTTGCCGTTGTAGCGACTACCTTGGTATTGATTTCTGTTTTTGTGCCATTAGTGTTTATGCAAGGTCAACTGGGTAAACTCTTTACCGAATTTGCTTTAGGCGTGGCGGCTGCAGTCGCCTTCTCTAGCGTGGTAGCACTCACGCTGTCTCCCATGCTATGTAGTAAATTGCTGACTCATAGAAAACGTGAAAGCCAATTTGGCAGTTGGCTACACAAGGCTTTTGGCAAACTGGAGCAAGCTTATAGCAATCAACTTAATGTCGTGTGCAGTAAACGTTGGCCGGTTATTCTTGTTGTAGTGCTATGTTTTCTCGCTAGCTTTCAGCTATTTAAGCTGTTACCTGCGGAACTGGCACCTCAAGAAGATCGGGGTACTTTCTTCGTGATGATGAGTCCTGCTGAGGGTGCTAGCTATCAAAGCAATAGCCGTAATATGCGTTTAATCGAAGATATCTTAACGCCTTATTATCAGGATGGTCAGCTGACACGGATGCTAATTCGCGTGCCAGGTTGGGGTAATAGCGGTGGCGTTGCTATTGTAGGTACTGAAAACTGGTCGAATGGTAAACGAAGCACCCAAGACTTAGTCAGTGAAATTGGTAGGAAAATTAATGAAATACCCGATGTAAGAGCCTTTACCTTTATGCGAGGCGGCTTAGGCGGCGGCGGTGGCGGTAACAGGCCGATCCAGTTTGTGATTCAAGGCAATACCTATGAAGAACTCGCACAATGGCGGGATATTATCCTAAACCGTGCCGCAGAAAACCCGAATTTGCTGATGCTTGACCATGACTACAAAGAAACGGTGCCGCAAGTGCTGGTTGAGATTAATACCGATCGCGCTGGCGATCTGGGTATTTCGGTTGGTGCTGTTGGGCGTGCTTTAGAAGCCATGCTTGGCGGTCGCAGAGTCACTACTTTTCTTGACCGCGGCAGAGAATACGACGTAATCATTGAAGGTCTGGATGATGACTTCCGCGCGCCAGGGACTATCAGTAATGTCTTTATTCGTTCAGACAGCAGTGGTGAACTGATCCCGCTTGATAACTTGGTGACGTTACGCGAAGAAGCCACCGCTTCAAGTTTAAATCGCTATAATCGAACTCGCGCTATTACCATCACCGGAAGTATGGCACCAGGTTACAGCTTAGGTGAAGCACTGGAATACCTGCAAAATATCGTGCGAACAGAAATTGATGCGCCCGTCGGTATTGATTTTAAAGGCGAATCGCTGCTGTTCCAAGAAAGCGGAAAGTCTACAGCACTGGTATTTATTCTCGCTTTACTAATCACTTATTTGGTTTTGGCGGCACAATTCGAAAGCTTTATTCATCCATTGGTGATTTTGATTACGGTCCCTTTGGGTTTAGTGGGAGCACTGTCAGGGCTATATTTCGCGGGCATGACGTTAAATATCTACAGCCAGATTGGACTGGTGATGCTGATTGGTTTAGTGGCAAAAAATGGTATTTTGATTGTTGAGTTTGCGAATCAGTTGCGAGACGCCGGTGTCGCGTTTGAAGAAGCAGTTAAACGTGCCTCGGTGCAACGCTTAAGACCTATTGTTATGACCGCATTCACTACCGTAATGAGTAGTTTGCCACTGGTACTGGCGACCGGACCTGGCTCTGAAAGTCGCATGGTGATAGGTATGGTCATTTTATCCGGTGTCGCCTTGGCCACCTTGCTGACCATTTATGTCATACCGGTCATCTATATCGCTTTAGCTCGCAAGACAGGCTCACCTTTAGCACTGAGCCGCGAACTGGAGTGTCTTGAAAAGGCCGCTCCAGATGAACATGCCGCAGATGAGGTGGTAACAGACCAAGCAATACCCGCTAGACCTAAACATTAATGGTTTAACACTAGAACCCGCAAGCTGCGGGTTCTTTTTTGAGTAAGACTTAGCCTTAAAAAGGCAGTAGAGATCCATCCCAGTTGACTAGGGCACCACTTTGCTCTGGGGTTAATGCGGATACCACTTGAATAATGTGCGCTGCACTCGCTTCTGCCGAACGCAGCTGACCTTGTGGCAGATTTTTCTGAAAAGGTGCCGACATATCTGTATCTGTCGTGCCAGGATGCAGCGTCACTAACGAAGCCTCTTTGTTATAGCGGGCGAGCTCAATGCTAGCGCATTTGACTAACATATTTATCGCAGCCTTTGCCATCCGATAACTATACCAACCGCCTAACTGGTTATCCGTAATGCTGCCCACTTTAGCACTTAACACTGCAATATTAATTTTTTGCTGCTTTTGCAGAAAAGGTAGTAGCCGTTGTAAATACAACGCAGGTTGCAATAAATTCACTTCAAGACTTTGCTGCATCGCGCCACGACAAAGTTGTTTTATCGATTTCTCTGGTAAGAAGCCTGCGCCATGTAGCCAACCCTGACACAGCACAACCGCATCCACTTTATCCTGAAAAATAGCGGACAAAATAGTCTCTGCACTGTCCGCTTCAATATCGGCAAGGGTATAGCTGTTCAACTGCGCGCTTGCCGTCGCCGCTAAAACCGCAGTCAACGGCTGGCGACTAATCGCTGTTACTCGCTCCCCCTGCTGGAGCAAGGTTTGCACTAAAGCGGCGCCTATGCCGCCATTTGCGCCGATAATTAACCAATGCTTGGGCATACGCTTGCTCCTTGCTTAACGATTATCTGTTGGGCTATGTCATTGCCACTTAGCCACGCATTTTCGACTCTCCCACCACGAGTCCAATCACCCGCGACCCATAAGCCCGCAGCAATGACGCCCTCGTAGTGGAAATCTTGATGTTGCGTTTGGATCTGCGCATATAACCAACGATGCGAAATCATTTCAGCCACAGCGAGCGGCTGCCCGAGTAACGCGCTCAATGTCTGCTCTGCAGTCTGTTGCCAAAATGCCTGATCTTGCTGCAAGTGTAAGGCACTAAAAGCCGGCTTAAAGTGTAACAACCAGCTCTCGGTCTGCGCTCGACCAGGCTTACTATTATGACGACTTACCCAACTTAGCGGACTCTCCGCATCTTTAATAAAAATACCGCCTGCAGCGTGTGCTGTACCCTTAGCAAGGACGAGGGTGACAGCCCAGCAAGGCTGTAGGATGGTTTCAGGAAAACGCTGCGTTACAGTTTGTGGCAACAGGCTGTTGACTTGCGCAGGTGGCAAGGTTAATACCACCTCATCAAAAGGACCAAACTGCTCACCAGACTCAGCAATAAGCTGCCAAGTATTCTCCTTGGCCTTTAATGCCATGATCCGACAGCTTAATTGGCAATCCAGTTGCCTAGCCTGCCACTTCAATGGGCTGTGCATCGCGGGGATGCCAACATAGCGTTGCTGCGCATCGGGTGAGGCCAATAACCTTGCTTGTTCATACTGATAAAGAGGAGCTAACCAACGACTCACTACCCCATGTTGCTGCCAGCTAGCGACTTGTTGCTGAAATAATGGATGACGTGCAGTAAAATATTGAGCACCAAAATCCATATAACCTTGAGCACTCCGCTTACTCGTCATGCGCCCACCGACACTGCGCGCTTTATCAAATAACACGACCTGATAACCTGCTTGCTGTAATTGACTCGCACAGCTAATGCCAGCGATACCTGCCCCGATCACGGCTACCTTCATGCTTACTCCATTTTATCTAGCGGCTTAGCTGCCATTAGCCTACAAAAGCAGGTATTCATCCTCTTTTGCAGATTGTATTTATAATCTGTATTAGCATGAAGTACGTAAAGACAAAATTATACGATCAACCTTTCCCTACTTTGACTGGGTAGGTTATGCATTTTCGAGGACAATTTTATGGCAACGGCACAGCAAATAGAGATTGCCACTTTCGGCGCGGGGTGTTTTTGGTGTTTAGAAGCCGCGCTAAACGAGTTAACGGGCGTAAAAACGGCGATCAGTGGTTACATGGGTGGACATAGCGCTAACCCAGATTATCGCAGCGTGTGCAGCGGCAATACCGGCCACGCAGAAGTGGTGCAGGTGCAATTTGCGCCTGAGCAAATCAGCTTTGAGACACTTTGCCGAGTATTTTTTAGTTTACATGATGCTACCCAGCTCAATCGGCAAGGTAATGATATTGGCACGCAGTATCGTTCAGTTATTTTTAGTCATTCGCCAGCGCAACAAACGCAGGCAGCGCAGATCATTGAGCAGCTCACTAACGAAGAGCTATTCGATGCTCCTATTGTCACGGAGCTAAGCACAGCAACCGTATTTTATCCCGCAGAGGACTATCATCAGGGATACTACAAACAGAACCCTTTACAAGGCTACTGTCAGTTTTTAATTAGTCCCAAAATGGCGAAGTTTCGCAAGCAGTTTGCACACTTATTGCAAGGTTAAGCAACGGCTTGGCGTTGCTTAACCTGAAATCGCCTAACGCTTAATTTAAAATGGCCGATAACTCAGACTTAAACCAAAGCTAACCCCAGCGGTATGAAAACCGGCATTGGTCTGATAATTTTTATCAAACAGGTTATCCACTTTTGCTCTAAGCGATAGCGCAGGCGAAAGCGGATAACTCGCACCAACCCCCCATAGTGTAAAACCGCCCAAGTATTCGCTACTAGCGAAAGCGCCTTGGTAAGTATCACTTTGATAATCCGCAGTCACAAAAGCAGCAAACTTATCCCAATGATAGGCGGCACGCCAATTCAGTTTATGCTCTGGACGACGCACTAAGCGCTGTCCTGTTAAGGTATTCTCCGTTTCAATCCAGCTATAGGCAAAATGTTGTGCAATGCCTGCAACCTCGGCGGCAATTACCAGCTCTAAACCGGATAACTTAGCCTGCTGAATATTTTGTGGTTTGTTGGTAGCAAAATCGAACTGAATTAAGCTCTCCACATCATTTTCAAACCAGGCCAGCGCAATGCTGCCATTGGCCACACGATACTGTACGGCAATTTCATCTGAAAGGGTTTTTTCAGGGGCTAACTCAGGGTTACTAAAGCCCGGAAAGTATAAATCATTAAAGGTTGGTGCTTTAAACGCCGCTCCACGACTCGCTCTTAGTTGCCAACGCTCGGTAAACCAATACCCTGCGGCAAATTGCCACGTATTATTCGCGCCATATTGTTCAGTCAGATCTCGCCTTACCGAACCATCCAACTGCAGTTTATCTTGCCTAAAACTCAGGCCAGAGAATGCTGCGCGATTAATCCGGTTTTGCACCGCATAATTAACGTTAGAACCCACAACACTTTCGTTGTACCAGTTAAGACCAACCAACCAAGTTAGCTGTTGGCTTAGCGAGGTGGTGCCTTGGTAACTGAATTCATCGCGTTCTGTCATAAAGGGACTGCGCGAAACAGGGCCATACGGCGTATCCTCATCGAACACTCTGCTTAATTGTGCTTGATGCTGCCAAGCGCCTGCTTGCTGTTGCCAGCCTAATAAATAGCTGCGATTAAAGCTATCCGCTTGATCTTCGGTGCCCCAAGCGGTATCAAACTGATAAAACCCCGAGTTGAGATCCACTTGTGCCTGCCACAGCCCAAACGCAGTCTGGTACTCAGCGGCTAATTTAGCAAAGCGCTGCTGATAACCATCATTATCGGGATCGAGGTTTTTCCGCACGTTAAAGCCATCAGCCCGACTGTAACCGACGGTCGCACTTAGCGCTAAATCACCCTGCTGCTGACTGACACTCACATCGGCACCGGCTTGACCATAACTGCCGACATTGGCATTAAATTCTGTTTGCTGAGCTTTGCGGGTGGTGATAGCGATCACCCCTGACACCGCGTCGGCACCATACCATGCGGCACGAGGCCCACGAATCAGCTCAATGCGCTCAATAAGTTCTAACGGCACCATGGCTAAGGTTTTATAGCCTAAGGTGGCTGAACCACTTCGCATACCATCAATTAATACCAAGGTGTGGCCACTGTTACCGCCACGCACATACACACTGGTATTTTGACCACGGCCACCATCACGGGCGATGCTAACACCAGGAAGTTGTGCTAATAATGCCGGCAAGTCTGTGGCTTGGCGTTCCACAATCGCCGCACGATCCAACACGGTAACACTTGCCAGCACTTGCTCAATATTTGTGGGGGTGCGGTTGGCATAGATGCTGATATGTTCAATAGATTCATCAGCTTGCAAAGTAAAGCAACAAGATACCACCAATAAGGCAGCCCAAGAAGGTTTAAACATAAAAACTCCGACAATGTGCCCACCGCACATTTTTTGGTTACAAGGTTTTCAGGCCGGTCTCCGGGCTAACAACTTGCTTGCGCTGATACTTCGCCTTCCCATCTTGCGACAGTGGCCATTGAAATACCTAAGGTTGTTTACCGTTGCGGGGGCAGCTCTGGTTTTACACCAGATTCCCGTTTAACTCATTAGTATTAACGACTTAATAAAGCACCTGAAAAGACAATGTTTTGGTAAGTAATCTAGTTTACTTACCAAAAACGCGGCAAGTTTACGCGCTTCTGACAAAATGTCAATGGACGTTTAGATGTCTAAAATTCAATTTTATTCGTATTTACAACAACGTGGCTGTTGGAAATACGCCATAAACAGGGTTCGTTCTGCAGTAAGTTTGGTTATACTATTAATAGTATTTGCCACAAACTATGAGATAACTATGCCTTCGTTTGATATTGTTTCAGAAATTGATATGAACCAAGCCAAAAACGCGGTGGATAACGCCAAACGCGAACTGGAAACCCGTTTTGATTTTCGTGGCGTGGATGCCAAAATCGAACTGGTGAAAGAGCATATTGAACTCACTGCTGAAGCCGATCAGCAAGTGATCCAACTTTTTGATATATTCGCCACTAAAGCCAGCAAACTACAGTTAGATGTCAGCAGTTTTAAGATTGAAAAAGAAGATCGCCATGGTAAATATATTACCCGTCATATCACCATTAAACAGGGTATTGATAAAGACGCGGCAAAAAAAATCATTAAATTGGTCAAAGACAGCAATATCAAGGTACAAATTGCGATTCAAGGTGAAGAGCTTCGGGTCACAGGCAAAAAACGTGATGATCTGCAAGCCGTAATGCAATTAGTCAGAACTAGTGATCTTGGACAACCTTTCCAATTTAAAAACTTTAGAGATTAGTCCTTCGCGCTATAGCTTTTACTTACCTTAAACTGATCAAACCCAAGCGGTGTTACTACGTCTAATTGGCGCAGCATAACATCAAACAAGTTTGGGTTTTCACACTAGTGATTATCAAGCAAAAGCTGCTACAATCCTTGCCTCATCAGCCGGAGAGAGCAACGTGTCCCAATCCTTTTATCGTTTTTTATGTTTAATTTTTTTAATTGTCTCAACCATCGGTTTCTTGGCAGAGCTTAGCGGTCATCGTATTGGCGCTGGCATAGCTAATTTGGATAAAGTGGTGCATTTCGGCATTTTTTTTCTGCTCAGTGGCTTGTTTTGGAAAGCTTTCAGAATAGACGTTTGGAAAATAGTATTATTTTTAGCTGTCTACGGCGCCGCGGTTGAATTCGTCCAAGAAAACTTTACGCGACGTACTGGCGATCTGCTAGATTGGCTTGCCAATATGTCAGGCGTTTTGGCATTTTTTGTTTTACGTAAGCTTTGGCATCTATGTCGTCCACGCAACAAGAATTAACTTGGGTAGTCGTAGGACAAGGGGCTATTGGTTTACTGGCTGCTTGCCGTTTACAACAAGCCCAGTACCCCGTTACGCTTTGGTTGCGCCAACCCCAAAATCTTAGGGTCACACTACAGAGTAAGGCAGGTGCAACGCACTGCCAATTTCAATCTGCAGCAAAACCGCTGCAGCAGATTTTTATTGCGGTAAAAGCTTACTCGGTTAAAGATTGCCTGATTCAGCTAAAACCTGCGCTAAGTGCTGATGCGCAATTAGTTATTAGCCATAATGGCATGCCTGATCTTGGCTATCTTCACTCCGTCATGCAATTCCAACAAGGCGTTTGGTTTTTAAGTACCAGCCATGCGGCGCTGCGCACCCCAGAGTTAGTGGTTCATACCGGCGAGGGGCAAAGCATCTTAGGTCCATTAAACGAGGCGGCTTGCCGAGCTACCCCGCAGATAGTTGATGCGATGACACAGGCGTTAGGACCCGTTAATCTCACCACCGATATCAAACCCGCATTATGGCGCAAACTGGCGGTTAATGCCGCCATTAATCCGCTTACAGCTATCCATAACTGCCGTAATGGCGAATTGGCTGCAGTGCGCTTCAAAATACAAATTGCCCAAGTGATTGCCGAGGTATGTCAACTGGCCACACTCGAGCAGATCCCGCTTGAGCCAGCTGAAACGCTCAACTATGTTTATGCGGTGATCTCCGCGACCGCAGAAAATTACTCGTCTATGCAGCAAGATTTTTTCTACCAACGCCCATCAGAAATAGAGGCGATAACAGGCTTTATTCTACAAACGGCAGCCAGACATCGGCTTGCCGTTCCAGCGAATCAAGCGCTTTGGCAGGCGATTATGCAACGCCAAGCATCCTTCCGCCAACAATAAGCCATCCTATCCAGTTAAGGCCGATACACCGCGACATTCTGATAGCCCATTTCTTGCAACAACAACGCCTGCAGACGACTCATCACACCCCGCTCGCAATAACAGTAATATTGCTTTGTTTGATCAAGTTCAGCAAATTTGCTGGCCAAGCGGAAAAATGGCAGTTCAATGATTTGATGGCTTTGCAGTTGTAACGGTTTCGCCTCAGTTTCGTCTGTAGCGCGAATATCCAGAACAATCGCATCAGCGGGTAATACGGCTTCAGTAGCTACAGTGCGCGCTTGCTGCTCCGCCTGATACTCAACAGTACGGATATCCAATACTTTACTTTTAGTAATGACCTGTTCAAGCACGTCAGGATCACATTTTGCCTCTGCCGCCTCAACCTCTGACAATACGGCATTCACTGTCGGGCTCTTCGAAATCACACCACAATACTCAGGCATGGTCCGAGCGAGCTCCTCTACCCCTATTTTTCTGGCCAGATCAATGATTTCTTGTTTATCTTGATAGATCAGCGGTCTTAAAATAAGGGTTTCGGTTACCTGATCAATCACCGCTAAATTTGTAATGGTTTGGCTGGCGACTTGACCTATACTTTCCCCAGTGACAATGGCTTTAATATCTAAACTGGCGGCAACATGGCTGGCAGCACGCATCATCATGCGTTTTAATACTACCCCCATTAAACCCGAGTCAACTTTTTCTAAAATTTCCGCAACTACTGGCGCAAAATCCACACTGACGAATTTTACCCGATGCGATAAGCTGTATTTTTGCCATAAATAAAAAGCGATTTCCCTGACCCCTGCTTCGTGCGCACTGCCGCCTAAATTAAAAAATAAATAATGCGTGCGTAAGCCTTTACGAATCATTAAATAGCTTGCTACGGCAGAGTCATACCCTCCCGAAATAAGCGATAACACATCCGATTGCGAAGGTAATGGAAAGCCTCCCATGCCAAAAAATGTCTGAGCAACAAGTAAAAACTTATCCTGTTTAATTTCCAACTTAATGGTAATGTCTGGCTGTTTGAGTTGTACTCTGGCACTGTTTACACGCTGATTTAACCCACCACCAATATAACGTTCTGCTTCCAACGAACTAAAACTATGCTTCCCCTGGCGCCGCACACGGACGCAAAACGTTTTACCAGCCAGTTGCGATTCATAAACAGCAGCGACCTGCAAAAAGATATCGTGCAAGTCAGTAAAGTCGCAGCTACGCATCTGTGAGAAAGCCACAATACCGGGGATGCAAGCAAGATGCTCGACCATCCGCTCACGCAACATGCTGTCATCGCGCTCACTTGTCACAGTCAGATGGTCAAAGTTATTGGTTACCAACACAGCTTCATCTAGCTGCTTTAGAATAGTTTTGATATTACGTTCGAGTAATAAGGTTTGGCGCTTACGCACCGATTTACTTTTTATCGCGATCTCTGGGTGTAACTTAACAATAAATTCTAACATGATGGCAGCAGCTGACTAAAAATTGGCGCGTATTATAGCGAATAGCGGGCAAAACGCCTAATCTGCTGATTAGGCGTTTTATCACGACAGGTCACGGGACAGCTGCAGGTTCAAAGCTAATAGGATCAGATACTTTCGGCTTACCTTGCATAATGGCGATTTCAACCCGACGATTTCGACGACGATTAAGCTCGCTATTATTAGGGACTAAAGGCCGCGTTTCAGCATGGCCAACCACCACCACACGGTTACGATCAAAGCCAGGCGCCCGAATTAACTCGGTTGCTACCGAGACAGCTCGCTTAGCCGATAAATCCCAGTTATTGCTATGCAGTTCATCGGCCACCTGAAAATCATCAGTATGACCACTTACCGTGATCTCACCGGGAATATCGTTTAACAACAAGCCAATTTGAAACACTATTGGCTTAAATCGCGGTTGCAAAAAGGAAGACCCTGAAGGAAAAGCGCCATTCTCTCGGATCCTGATGATAATTTGCTGGCCCAGTGATTCCAACTCAATAGCCCCATCTACAATCTGTTGTTCTAATTCTTCAGCCAGTTTTTTCACCGTTTCATTGGTTTGCTCTTGATCAGCTGCTGCAGCTGCTGCAGCCGCCGCAGCGGCTTCAGCAGCTTCGACTTCTTCAGCATTGAGGGCGGTTTGCCCGCCAGTTTGATCATCGCGTTGCTCTTGCCTTCCGCCAGAAGAGTCCTCCTCCCCTGCCTGAAATTCAATAACTTGTTGAGTCATCTCCATCGTTTGCTGCTGTAAGGTTTCAATTGGCGTAGGATCCGGACGTCCTGGACGAAACTCCATCGCAATAACGCTGGTTCCCTTCGGAATATCATCGACTTCAATTTTATTTTGCACACCAAAAGCAAATTTCATCGAGCCAGCAATTTGCTTAAATTTCAGCACATCCATTTCGGAAAATGCCAGCAACAATACAAAGAAACACATTAACAATGCCATCAGATCGGCGAAGGTCCCCATATATGCAGGTAACCCCGGGGGTGGACATTTACATTCCTCCTCCATATCACTCATGCCCCTTCTCCTGCCACTTCACGCTTACTTTGCGCTAAGTAATTACGCAAGATACCTTCAATCACTTTAGGGTTTTGCCCATCCTGAATACCTAACACAGCATCAAGAATAAGTAAGTTATTCAGTTTTTCCTGCTGATTGCGAATGGCTAATTTATCGGCTAACGGTATGGCAATAACGTTCGCAATAAAGGCACCATACAGCGTGGTTAACAGCGCAACAGCCATCGCTGGACCGATCGCTTTTGGATCATCCATGTTTGACAGCATGGCAACCAGACCAATCAAGGTACCGATCATCCCCATTGCCGGCGCAACATCGCCTAAACTTTTAAAAATGGCAATGGCCGCATCATGTCGTTTTTCCGTTAATGCAATGTCCTTTTGCAAGGTTGCCCGCACCACATCTGCATCATGGCCATCCACTAACATATTAATACCCTTTTGCATAAAGCCATTAGGTATCTCAGCCTCTTCCAATGCTAAAAACCCACCTTTGCGGGCAGAATCGCCTAATTGTACCGCTTTCTCAATCAGCTCTTCAGGTGCTTCAATTTTAAACATAAAGGCTTTTACCGCAGCCTTACCTGCACCAAGAAATTGCTGTAAGGTAAATTTTGATAGCACCACAAAGATGGAGCCACCAAATACAATGAGTACCGAGACCAGATCACCAAACATACCAACATCACCACCACTGCCGATAACCATCGCCATAATGATGAAACCAATTGCACCTACCATTCCAATTAGCGTCGCTAAATCCACATTCTGCTCCTTTACTGACAGCCTGTTAGCTGGGCATTTTAACTTGAATATTTATAATTTTAACTTAGCCACAGCCTAGTTATCGACCTTTGCTGACAATCATTAAGCAATAATTAGGCAAAGATTACCAATTTAGTCTTTCCAAAGCGCTTTAGCATTGACCATAATAGCCTGCTACGATAAGGTTGCGCACAGTTTTTTTGGGGAATAACATGAGTAAAAAAAGCACTGCGTCAGGTCAATTTGAGCAATCTCTGCAAGAGCTGGAACAAATAGTACAGCAACTTGAACAAGGAGAGCTAACGTTAGAGCAAGCGCTTGCCCAATTTGAACGAGGCATTGGTTTAGTTAAGCACAGCCAACAGCAGCTGCAAGCTGCTGAGCAGAAAGTGCAGATCTTATTGCAACAACAAGATAACGCCCAGTTACAACCTTTTGCGCCTCAGGCAGGAGACTAGTTTGAGCCAACTGAATTTACCTTTGTACCAACAACGGGTTGAGCAGCAATTACAGCAGTCATTGCTGGCAAAGGTACCTGAAGCAAATCCATTACATCAAGCCATGGCTTACAGCCTGCTGCTCGGCGGTAAAAGAATCCGACCTTATTTAATTTATGCCACTGGGCAACTATTGGGGGCCACATTAACGGATTTAGATGCACCGGCCATTGCCATAGAAGCCATTCATAGCTATTCACTGATTCATGATGACCTGCCGGCAATGGATAACGATGAGCTACGTCGAGGTAAACCAACATGCCATATTGCTTTTGACGAGGCGACCGCGATATTGGCTGGCGATGCCTTACAAGCAATGGCCTTTGAAGCCCTCTGTAGTCATTCCTATCAGCATGTTAGCCTGCAAAGACAGCTAAGTATGGTGCAAGCTCTTGCGCATGCTGCTGGCGCGGCGGGCATGTGTGCTGGGCAGGCGTTAGATTTAGTCCAAACCAATCAACAAATCACCTTAGCGCAGCTGGAGTACATGCACCGGCTAAAAACCGGCGCTTTAATTGAATGCAGCGTCAAGCTGGCTTATTATGCCAGCCCTATTGATAACGTCGCCGTACTGGATGATTTACTTAGCTTTGCGAGTGCGTTGGGACTGGCATTTCAGGTGCAGGATGATATTCTGGACATTGAAAGTGACACTCAAACACTAGGCAAACCACAAGGTTCTGATCTTAAAGCTAACAAATCAACGTATCCAGCATTACTCGGCTTAGCAGGTGCGAAAGAGAAAGCCAGTCAGCTCTATCAAGATGCGCTGTCTGCTCTTGCTCGCTTACCCTACGATACAGCAGAGCTACAACGCTTTGCTCATTACGTTATTGCCCGAAAGTTTTAACATAGGCATTTGTTATGCAAATTGATATGACGGATTACCCGCTTCTGACTAAGGCAAATTTACCTGAACAGCTGCGCCAGCTACCGCAGGAGCTTTTGCCTCAACTAAGCCAAGAGCTGCGTAACTTTTTACTGAAAACGGTGAGTCAAAGTAGTGGTCACTTTGCCTCCGGACTCGGCGCCGTTGAACTGACTGTGGCCTTGCATTATGTTTATAACACGCCAGAAGACCGTGTTATATGGGATGTTGGCCATCAGGCTTATCCGCACAAAATTCTGACCGGACGCCGCCATAAAATGCATACTATCCGTCAAAAAGACGGTCTGCATCCCTTTCCGTATCGGGAAGAAAGTGAATACGATGTGTTGACGGTAGGTCACTCTAGTACCTCGATCAGTGCAGCCTTGGGCATGGCGGTGGCTGCACAACAAGCTAAAAATCAACGTAAAGTCGTGGCGGTCATTGGCGATGGCGCCATTACCGCAGGCATGGCTTTTGAAGCCTTGAATCATGCAGGCGAAGTTAAGCCTGATATGCTGGTGATTTTAAATGACAATGAAATGTCTATTTCAGAAAATGTCGGGGCCTTGAATCAGTACTTTGCTCGCATTCTGTCGGGTAGTTTTTATACCAGCCTGCGAGAGGGTGGCAAAAAAATTCTACGCGGTGTGCCGCCCTTACATGAATTAGCCAGTAAAGCAGAAGAACACTTTAAAGGCATGGTCACCCCAGGTACGTTTTTCGAAGAGCTTGGATTTAATTATATCGGGCCAATTGACGGGCACGATGTGCTTGCATTGGTTGATACGATTCGTAATATGCGGCAATTAAAAGGCCCACAGCTCCTGCATATTGTAACCAAAAAAGGTAAAGGTTATGCCCCAGCAGAGGCCGATCCCATTGGCTATCATGCAGTCGCTAAATTCGATCCAAGCAGCAACAGTCAACCGGTGAAAAAAACCGGACTACCGACTTTTTCCAACGTCTTTGGGCAATGGATCTGTGATATGGCTGCACAAGATGAGCGATTACAGGCCATTACTCCAGCCATGCGAGAAGGCTCAGATTTGGTGGCATTCTCAAAACAGTTTCCCAAACGCTATTTTGATGTCGCTATCGCCGAGCAGCATGCCGTTACCTTAGCTGCGGGTATGGCGATTGAAGGGTTAAAGCCCGTTGTCGCCATTTATTCCAGCTTCCTGCAACGCGGTTATGATCAACTTATTCATGACGTTGCCTTACAAAAACTGGATGTCTTGTTCGCAATTGATCGCGCGGGCGTAGTAGGCGCTGATGGTCCGACCCATCAAGGCGCCTTTGATATTAGCTTTATGCGCTGTATCCCCAATCTCATTTTAATGGTGCCCTCAGATGAAAATGAGTGTCGTCAAATGCTCTATACCGGTTATCAGCATCAAGGCGTCGCTGCGGTACGTTACCCGCGAGGTTCTGGTACGGGTATTCGCGCAGTCGAACAAATGGAGCTGCTGCCAATAGGTAAAGCCAAGCTGGTTCGTCAAGGTCAAAAACTCGCAATATTGGCTTTTGGCCCACTGCTAAGTGCTTGCGAACATGCTGCGGCAGCACTGGATGCAACGCTGGTGGACATGCGTTTTGTAAAACCACTCGATCAGGCTTTATTAACCAGCTTAGCAGCATCACATAGCCATATTTTGACAGTAGAAGACAACGCCATTATGGGTGGTGCTGGCTCTGCAGTGAATGAGTTTCTTGTGTCATTACAGTTTACTGGCAAGTTGCTAAATTTAGGTTTACCAGACGAATTTATCAAGCATGGTACGCAACAAGAGATTTACCAAGAGTTGGGGTTAGATCAGGCAGGGATCAGTCTTAAGGCACAACAATTTTTGCACGGTTAAAATAATTGGCAACACACCTGTTAAGTCAGGTGTGTTGCGCGCTCAAGCTCAACTGTAATAAAGGGTGATTAATTCTTCGTTTAAAAGTCGACTAATCTGTAGCTCTATATCTTTACTTTCCTCAAATTCAAAAGCATCTAACTGCTCATCAAAGGTAAAAGTCGCTATTTTATTGCTTAGTTTGTGAGTTTTCAGTTGATGCAGGGCTTGTTCTGCTAACTGCATTGAGACTTCCCAATTTAATAACTGCCCTCCGAGTAAAGGCAATGGATACAAAGCATAAGCTGCTAAAGACACTAGCGTAATAGACTGCCCTTCAGCTAAGAGTAACTCGCTTGCCGCCAATTGATTGAGTAAACGACTGCTATATTGTTTCACCTGCGTGCTGGAAATATCTCTAAAAACCACAGCAAAACAGTCATCGGCATATCGAACCACATAATCTGAACCGCCGGTTTCACGAATCAACAACGCACTTGCTTGTTGCAGTAGCGTGTCTGCAGTGTGGCGCCCAAAACGCTGCAATACTAGCTGATAATGTTCCATTTCTATCAATAACAACGCAATGGTTTTTCCTTGTTGAGTAAGAGAAAGACGATTGCGCTGGAAGTGTTCAATATCTTTCGGCAGCTGCTCCTGCAAAAAACGTAGATTACGCAACCCAGTAGTGGCATCTCTATGGGTTAGCTGACTTAATTGCTCATTAAGTTGATTGAGTTTTTGATTAGTATTTTCTAGCTCTTGCGTGCGTTGTTTGACCAAATTAGCAAGCTGCTCTTGCTTCATTAAGTTATTTTGTCGGTATAACCAGAACACACCATACAATGAGCACAACAAGAGGAGTAACCATAGCAAGCGGTATAGCAAGGTTTCATCAAAGCGTCTGGGGATCTGCAAAGACAGCTGAGCTTGTGCAGCATCCTGCCAACTCTGGTGTGCATATCGAGCTTGTACTGTAAATTCAAAATTACCAGGCGGTAAGTTGGTATAAACGGCTTCACGTCTATCAGCAACATCATGCCAGTCTTGATCAAAGCCGCCTAACCTATAACGGAAAAGCACACTATCGGGCCTTTTGTACTCCAGAGCGGAGAAACTGATACTTAAATTACGTTCATGTTGCTCTAAGACTTGTCTTTGCTGTAAACCTGAAACCTGATAACTGTGTTGTGAAGTCACTCTTTTAATCAGTACCTGTAAACCACTGGGCGCCGAGCCAACAAATTGCTCAGGCACGGCAACTAAACCACGTAAGGTTGGATACCAGAGTTGCTCTTGCCAATGCGCCACTTTTGCCTGCCCAGTACCATTACAACAACGGCTAGTCACTGACCCCATTTGCCGATCGTAAGGGGACATGATCTCCTCTAAACGAAACCCCTCCACAGCGGCTTGTGGTAAGCTATTATACCATAATCTAAAAATCCCTTTATGCGTACTGATCCATAACCAACCACTTTGTTGGTGAAAATGAAAACTCAGTGCTGGACCATGAGGTAAACCATTGGCGCTATGCAACTGTAACCAAGGTTTTCCCGGCGATTGGATAAAAATACCATCATCCAAGGTGCTAATCAGTATAGTATTGTCGGGCAACACAATGGACGCCATAATAAAAGCATTATAGAGCGCACTACCAATACCAAGCCTATTTAGGCGCTGTTCATACCATCGGTACACCCCACGACTTGTTCCAAAAACAACTAAATCTTGATTTTGGCTGAGTGTGGTAATTTGACGCGACTCTAGCTCTGAATTAAATGGCATGGCTTGTAAATTGGCATGCTGAGCAAGAAAAAGCCCATGCTGCGCGCCAATCCACACGCCGCCGCTGTAAGCGGCTTGCACCACTCTCACTGCTTGACCTTGTAATTCAGGAAACAAGGGGCTGAAACGAGTCTCGTCGATAACATATTCGAACAGACCTCGCTCTAACCCCAGCCACAAGGTGTCAGCCTCAGACCAGTGCAAATCATGCACCGTCTGGCCAAGTAGCTCAGTCTCAGTAATCAGTTTTTGATAATCGCCCGTTGTTGACAGAATACCCACATCACTTTGACTGGCGATAAGTAATTGTCCATCCGAGGTAAGCGATACACTGCGGATGATCGTATCAGCTCCGGGTATAACACGGCGGATTTGGCTGCGACTAGCTAAAAAGACACCATCACTAAAACTACTTAACCAGATGTTATGATCTTTATCCTGATACATAGTGCTGAACCAAGGAGAACTGCCTAGTTCAGCAGTGGTGACAGTTTGCCAAGGTTGCTGTTGATACTGAAAAAACAACTTGCGGTATACTGACATCCAGGTTGCACCAGAGGAGTCCTCCAGTACCTGGTAAACTGGGGCAGAGCTTTGATCAGGCAGCAATTGGAGGCGAATCTTGCCATCGTCATAGAGACGATACAAGCCCATTTCGCTGCCAATTTTTAAGCCGTCTTGACTCCAAATAAGATCATATACCGGATTTTGAGCTAACTCGGGCGGTAACTCAATCAACTGCCAGTTATTGGCTATATCCCGAAGATATAAACCTTCTCGGCTGGCCACCCAAATCTGACCATCGGCTTGCGTTATCTGACTAACAACCGCTTTGATGGGCTCAACCCTTTGCACTTTACCTGCGCTAATGCTAAATAGCTGATCTGCTGCAACCCAGATCTCACCAGGTTGAACCTCCAGCAAGGAGGTGACTTCACTAAAAATAGGTAAACGCTCAATGACTAGCGTATTGGCATCAAGTACAGATAATCCGGCTTTGGTACCAATCCAAATATTACCTGCACTATCGGTTAATAATTGCGTAATCGCATTACTTGCCAGCTTGGGATATTGTTCAGTGTTAAATACCTCAAATTGGCTACCGTCAAAACGATTCAGCCCAAACAAGGTACCAAACCACATATACCCCAGTTTATCTTGCGTTATGGCTCGCACCGAATTACTGGATAAACCATCTGCGCTGGTCCAATGCTTAATATCGTAATCATAAATCGACGGACTAGTGGCTAAAGCAATAGGCAAAAACAAGAAGAGTTGACAGCAAAAGGTGACAAACCATAGCCAACATCTCTGCATAATTCCTCCCTGCTTTGGTCAATTATAAATTTAAGCCAACCAGCCTAGATAAACCATACTATGTAATAGCATGCACGCAGGCAAAGCAGCAAGTAAATCATCGAGCATAATGCCAAAACCACCGTGTACTCGCTGATCAAACCAACGAATTGGCCAAGGTTTAACAATATCGAAAAAGCGGAATAAAACAAAGCCAACAAGCAAGCTAGTGACAGAAATCGGTACCAGCAACATGGTCAGCATAAAACCAATAATCTCATCCCAGACTATGGCACCATGATCATGTTCACCGACATCCGCAGCGGTCTTTCCACACACATAACAACCTAAAAGGGTACCGACAACGAGAAAGCACACAAACCATAAGTTGCCCGCTAAGCTAAGCAGCCACACTAAAGGCAGCGCCACTAAAGTACCAAAGGTACCTGGGGCTTTTGGCGCCAAGCAACTACCAAAGCCAAGCGCAATAAAGTGCTGCCATTTTGCTAATTGAAAATTTGCCTTCATCAGAAATGCTGAAACCCTTGATGTTGATAGGAAAAAGGCTGATCGCCAGCTTTAAGCTCTAACTTGCCTGGCACACCGGTGATCCGACCAATACAGGTCACTGGCACACCATATGGGGAAAGTAGTACATCTAAAGCACCACGACGATGCTCTGGCACAGTGAACAGTAACTCGTAATCTTCTCCGCCGGAAAGGGCTAATTGCAATGCTAACGCCGGCTCACAGCTATCTCGTAACGCCTGAGATAAAGGTAAACGATTGACGTCAATATAAGCCCCCACACCCGAGCGTCTTAAAATATGCGGTAAATCGCCCGCCAGACCATCTGAAATATCCATCGCACTACTCGCGGTATTGCGCAGTGCTTGACCTAGCGCCACTCTGGCCGCGGGATAATGAAAACGCTGGAACAAATGTCCTTGATGTTTTTTACTCACGTCGTGTTGGCCTTGGACTAACTTTAAGCCTAAAGCCGCATCACCCAGCGTGCCAGTGACATAAATATAGTCACCAACTTGCGCGCCAGCTCGGGTGATCGCTTTACCACGCGGCACTAAGCCTTTAGCTATCATCGTCAAACTCAAAGGCCCACGTGTCGTATCACCACCAATCAACTGACAATTATAGTAATCGGCCGTTTCGTGCAAACCCGCTGCAAACTCAGCTAACCAAGCCTCATCTACTGCCGGCAAGGTTATAGCTAAAGATAACCAAGTCGGCTCAGCTCCCATAGCCGCAAGGTCACTGACATTAACAGCTACTAGTTTATGGCCTAACGAGCGAGGATCAACATCAGGAAAAAAGTGTGTACCTACCACCATGGTATCGGTGGTAACAACCAAATCGTAACCATCGCGAACCTGCAAGACGGCACCGTCATCACCCACACTGACCGCAGTATCGCTACGTTTAATCCCAGAATTAGCAAAATACTTTGCGATTAAATCAAATTCACCCATAAACATTAAAAAGCCGACTTACGTCGGCTTCTCCATTAATTTGGACGCAGTACCCTGACCGCTTTATCGAGGATGCCGTTGACAAATTTATGGCTATCATCTGCAGCAAAAGATTTGGCCAGCTCAATGGCCTCGTTAATGACAACTTTATAAGGCACATCTAACCGATACTTCAATTCATAAGCAGAAACACGCAGTACCGCTTTTTCTACCAGATCGATTTCATCGAAGGGTCTTTCCAGATAAGGCTTAATGGCCTCGTCTAGCTTGCTGTGATGTAGCACGACACCACGCAAAATATCCTGAAAATAGGCCACATCAATATGTTTGACATTATTTTCCAGCAATAATTGCTGTTCAATATCAGCAATATGATTATGGCTGACTTGCCAGCTATAAATACCTTGCACGGCTAAAGAGCGTGACTGACGGCGAACATTCGGTTTCATCTGAGTATCCTGTTACAGCTGTTCTAGCACGTTAATCATTTCCAGTGCTGACATTGCTGCCTCGCCACCTTTATTACCGGCTTTTGTGCCAGCACGCTCAATGGCTTGTTCAATGCTATCGACGGTCAATACACCAAAAGCGACCGGTAAATCATATTGCATGGAAACTTGCGCAATACCTTTCACACATTCACCAGATACATACTCGAAATGCGGCGTACCGCCACGAATCACTGCACCTAACGCCACAATAGCATCATATTTTTTCGTAGCAGCCACGCGTTGCACCGCCAATGGCAGTTCAAAAGCACCAGGAATTCGCACTACGGTAATATCTTGCTCTGCGATATTGCCAACACGCTGCAGAGTATCTATAGCGCCGCTAAGTAAACTCTCAACGATAAAACTGTTAAAGCGCGCGACCACGATCGCAATTTTTTTGCCTTGAGCTGAATAGCCTGCTTCAATTACCTGCATTGCCAGTCCTTACTAGTTAACTGCCATCAAAAATTAGCCGCATATACTAACATAATTTCTGTCTATACCCAATGGATTTAAAGACGCACGGGATACACGCGGGGGGCTTATTCCGAAACGTAATCCACCACTTCTAAACCAAAACCCGATAATGCATGGTACTTTTTCGGCTGGCTTAACAAGCGCATTTTTCTTACACCTAAACTCGCTAAAATTTGTGAGCCTAAGCCAACATTGCGTGAAGTCCCTTTCCAAGCTGCAGACCGTGGCTTTTCGCCTTTATCTTCAGCTTCAAAATTTTGTACCATTTGTACCAGTTCATCCGTTGATTCATGTTTCCCTAATAGCACCAGTACACCGCCTTCAGCGGCGATACGTTGCATAGCAGTATGCAGTGGGAAACTCAGGTTATTACTGCGGGAACTCAATAACAAATCATTAAAGGTGTTATGCAAATGCACTCGCACTAGTGTCGGCTCTTCCGCCACAATTTGCCCTTTCACCAAAGCAAAATGTAACTGGTTGTCGATAGTATCTTTAAAAGTTACTAGCTCAAAATCACCCATTTCTGTTGGCAACTGGCAGGTGGCAACCTTCTCGATGGTAGTTTCATTTAAATTACGGTATTCAATTAAATCAGCAATAGTGCCTATTTTCAGCTGGTGTTCTTTGGCAAAGACTTCTAAATCGGGGCGTCTTGCCATAGTGCCATCATCATTTAAGATTTCGACAATCACCGCGGCAGGCTCAAGCCCAGCTAAACGCGCGAGATCACACCCCGCCTCGGTATGCCCTGCTCTAACTAGCACACCACCATCTTGCGCCATTAACGGAAAAATATGCCCAGGCTGCACAATATCAAGTGGGCTCGCATCTCTTGCAACAGCGGCCTTGACCGTTCTTGCTCGGTCGGCTGCAGAAATACCGGTTGTCACACCTTCAGCGGCTTCTATCGAGACAGTAAAATTGGTCGCAAACGGCGATTTATTCGCATCCACCATTAACGGCAACGCTAATTGTTTACAACGTTTTTTCGTCAGCGTTAAGCAGATCAGTCCTCGGCCATATTTTGCCATAAAGTTAATCGCATCTGGCGTTACATACTCTGCGGCCATCACCAGATCGCCTTCATTTTCCCGATCTTCATCATCCATCAGTATGACCATTTTACCCTGACGGATATCTTCAATAATTTCAGCCGGTGTATTCAGTTGCATAACGAACCTTCTTTATAAAAACCCGCGCTGCGCCAGCAACGCCAGATCAACACCACCTGCTGCTGCAGGGGCCTTAGTGTGTAATAACCGCTCAAGATAACGCGCTATCAAATCCACTTCTATATGGACTAACGTACCTTTTTGCAACTGCACTAACGTAGTTTCTGCGGCAGTGTGCGGCACTATGGTTAAACGAAAACGATCTTTACTCAGTTCATTTACCGTTAAACTAACCCCATCAATAGTCACTGATCCTTTATGTGCCAGATAAGGTGCGAGCGGCAGAGGTAAACTAAACCACAGTTGCCAAGCTCGCGCCGATTTTTCCAGATGCAGTAATTCAGCTACGCCATCAACGTGACCGCTAACCAAATGCCCACCGAGTCGTCCGGTCGCCAATAGTGCTTTTTCTAAATTTACCAGCTGTCCAACCTGATAGTGTGCAAAGCGCGTTAAGGCTAAGGTTTCCGCGGACACATCTGCAGAAAAACAGTGTTCGCCTAACGCCGTAACCGTAAGGCAGACGCCATTGGTGGCAATACTATCACCCAGCTTAACATCGCTAAAATCCAAAGCAGCACTATGGACCGTTACCGATAAATCGCCACCTTTACGACTTAATTGACGAATAACACCGGTTGCTTCAATAATTCCAGTAAACATATTAGTGCTCTTTTGCTAAATCGACTGAAGTGGCGGCGATCGTTGCTCGGATTCTCAGATCAGGACCAACAGTAACCACATCCTGAATCTGTAATCGCGGAACATCCGCCAAACGCTGATAATCACCAAGCTTAGTCAGAGGTTGGGCAGCTTCCCCTAACAACAGGGGGGCTTGGTATAGGAATAATTCATCTACCAGCTGTTGTCGGATTAATTCACCTGCCAAGGTACTACCCGCTTCCGTCCAAATACTATTGACCTGACGTAAGGTTAATTCCTTGATGAGAGTCGGTAAATCCAGTTTATCATGTTCATTTAGCGCCAACGCTAGCTGCTCTACTGGAGCCGCTGTTTTTGGAAAAGGCCTAGCGCTTTGGCCCTTTGCGTAACAAATTAAAATAGCCCCACCTTGACTAAACAAGGGTTCTGCCCCCGTTAAGCGCTGCTGACGATCTAAAATAACGCGCAGAGGCTGGCGTAGTTCCCCATTTTGTAAAGGCATGATCGTATTTTGGGCAACTTGGCGTACCGTTAATCTTGCCGCATCTGCCAGCACCGTCGCGGCAGTTGAGAGGATCACGCTACTTTGCGCCCGAAAAAGTTGCACATCAGAACGCGCTTCGCTACTGGTTAACCATTGACTCTGGCCATTCGCTAAGGCTGTTCTACCATCTAAGCTCGCAGCCATTTTTAACCTAATAAAAGGCCGCTTGCGCTCCATCCGACTTAAAAAGCCCGGATTTAAGGCCCTCGCTGCGGTTTCTAACAGACCCGTTTGCACGGC
Source organism: uncultured Rheinheimera sp. (assembly GCA_964577005.1). Classification (GTDB taxonomy): domain Bacteria; phylum Pseudomonadota; class Gammaproteobacteria; order Enterobacterales; family Alteromonadaceae; genus Alishewanella. Next base: position 1,691 of record CAZNXI010000009.1, on the reverse strand, counting down.
GATACCCGCGGCTTCTAAAATCGTAACACCTTTACCGGCCACTAAAGGGTTGGGATCCAACATCGCAATAACTACCCGAGCGACGCCGGCTTTTACTAAGGCAGCAGCACAAGGCGGCGTTCGACCATAATGCGCACAAGGTTCAAGCGTTACATAGCAAGTTGCTCCCTTTGCCAATATTCCCGCTTCAGCTAACGCATAGACTTCAGCGTGGCCTTGACCGGCTTGCTGATGATAGCCCCGACCAATAATTTTCTGTTCTTTAACAATGACGGCGCCGACATTCGGATTAGGATCGGTGGTGTAACATCCCTTTGCCGCAAGCGATATGGCTTCAGCCATAAAAGCGTGATCTGCATCAGAAAATAGCATCGTTATTGCTCTCCCAAGCGGGCAATCTCTTCCCCAAATTCACGGATATCTTTAAATGAGCGATACACTGAGGCAAAACGCACATAAGCAACTTTGTCGACTTTGACCAGTTCATCCATAATTAAACTCCCCAGTAACTGACTGGCGACTTCACGCTCTCCGGTTGCCCGCAGCTGCGATTTAATTTTATGAATAAGTTGCTCTATGTCTTCGGTGGATACGGGCCGCTTTTCTAGTGAGCGTAACAAACCATTGCGCAATTTATCTTCATTAAATGGCTCGCGAGAGCCATCACGTTTAATGATCCGCGGCATGACCAATTCAGCAGCTTCAAAGGTAGTAAAGCGCTCATGGCAAGCTAGGCACTCGCGACGACGGCGAACCTGGTGACCATCAGCAACTAAACGCGAATCGATGACTTTAGTATCATCAGCATTACAAAAAGGACAAAACATGTTGTACTCTCTAACCTTATTAGCTTGCTAACTAAACCACTTTAGTTCTGTTTTCTTAATCGTGATAACTACAGAGATGTAATTCTGCGCCTTTAATAGCAAGCACAGAAAAAACAATAAAAAAATGGCCGCATCTGCGGCCATCATAGCATGTAATTAACCGTTACGCATAAACGGGGAAACGACCACAGACTTCAGCTACCTGAGCTTTCACCTGTTCAATCACGGCGGCATCGCCACGACTATCTAACACATCACAAATCAGCTTAGCGACCAAACGGGCCTCAACTTCTTTAAAACCACGACGGGTAATCGCTGGCGTACCAATCCGTAAACCGCTGGTTACGAAAGGTGAACGTGGATCATTAGGTACTGAGTTTTTATTAACAGTGATATGCGCCAGACCTAACCAAGCGTCTGCTTCTTTACCGGTGATCTCTTTATCAATCAGATCCATTAAGAATAAATGGTTGTCAGTACCACCAGACACCACTTTATAGCCGCGGCTCATCATCTCAGCACACATCGCTTTCGCATTCAGTAATACTTGTTGCTGGTATACTTTAAATTCAGGTTGTAAGGCTTCTTTAAACGCGACTGCTTTAGCGGCAATAACATGCATTAGCGGGCCGCCCTGACCACCTGGGAATACCGCTGAATTAAGTTTTTTCTCAATGGCTTCGTTGCTACGGGCTAAAATCAAGCCACCACGCGGGCCCGCCAGTGTTTTATGGGTGGTCGTGGTCACAACGTCAGCAATTGGGACTGGGTTTGGATATAAACCTGCGGCAACTAAACCTGCAACGTGAGCCATATCAACCAGTAAGTAAGCACCAACTTTATCAGCAATATCACGGAAACGTT